>NZ_BDLP01000116.1:0-12021 GCF_001950415.1 Roseomonas sp. TAS13 | reverse complement strand
CTGGTTCAACACCGCCCGGCGGCGGATGGGATACCCCTACTGGTCGCTGTCGCAATGGCTGAAGCGGCGTGTGAAGGAAGCCGTCAAGGCGATCGACCGCTTCGAGGAGTCGCTGGCGCACGAGGCATTGCGTGGCGGCTATGACGGCGTCATCTGCGGCCATATCCATCATGCCGAGATGCGCGACATCGGCGGCGTGACCTACATGAACACCGGAGACTGGGTGGAGTCCTGCACCGCCCTGGTGGAGCATCCCGACGGACGCTTCGAACTGCTCGATTGTTCCGTCCGCGATCGCCTGGCCACGCCGCCCGCGCAGCCGGTGCCCGCCTGATGCGGCGGATGGACGGGCTGCCCAGCCTGCTCCCCCAGACGCCCGCGCGTATCCTGATCGTCTCGGATGCCTGGGAACCGCAGGTGAATGGTGTTGTGCGGACCTTGCAGACCGTCGCCGATCTTCTCCGGCGCGATGGCGACGTGGTCGAGATCCTGGGCCCTGACCGTTTCACCTCCCTGCCCATGCCCTCTTATCCGGAGATCCGGCTTGCCTGTTCCTCCCGCGCAGCGGTCGAGGCCCAGGCGGAAGCCTTTCGTCCGCAGACCATCCATATCGCCACGGAAGGACCGCTGGGCTGGATGATGCGGGCGGTCTGCCGCCGCCGTGGCTGGCCCTTCACGACGTCCTTCCACACCCGCTTTCCGGACTACCTGCATCTGCGGGCCCGTGTGCCGCAGAGCTGGTCCTGGGCCGTGCTGCGCCGCTTCCATGCTGCCTCCGCCGGAACCCTGGCGGCGACTCCCTCCCTGCTGCGGGAGATGGAGGGCCGTGGTTTCCGCAACCTCCAGCTCTGGACGCGTGGGGTGGATCTGGAACGCTTCCGGCCAGGGCTGCGGGATGGACCTCTCGACCCCTATGCCGGGCTCCAGCGTCCAGTCTTCGCTTGCTTCGGCCGGGTGGCGGTGGAGAAGAACATCGAGGCCTTCCTGAACCTCGATCTTCCGGGCTCAAAGGTGGTGGTGGGCGATGGACCGCGGCGTGCGGCGCTCCATGCCCGCTTCCCGGAAGTGCGTTTCCTCGGCCAATTGCACGGAGAGGCGCTGGCGGCCTGCTACGCGGATGCGGATGTGATGGTCTTTCCCTCCCGCACCGACACTTTCGGCTTGGTGATGCTGGAAGCCCTGGCGAGCGGAACGCCTGTCGCTGCCTTTCCCGTTCCGGGGCCGCTGGATGTGCTGGGCGGGGCGGCCGCGCCCGTTGGCGCCATGAACGAGGATCTTCGCGCCGCGTGTCTCGCCGCCCTTGCCGTGGATCGCGCGGCCTGCCGGGACCATGCGGAAGGCTGGTCCTGGGGCCGATGCAAGTCGCTCCTCCGGGCTGCCCTGGTCCCCATCGCCCAACTCGGCTGAAAACCCATGGCTCCGCAAGCCTGGCATTTTGCTTCTGCACCATCGGATGGGCCATGTCTGTCCCGGGAAGGCAGGAACATGCCTCCGGACCCGTCCTGAAGCCGGGCCATGGAAGTCACTTCGGCACTGGGAACGATGGCACGAATGTTACCCTGGCCCCGGAAGCGTGAGGTCGTCAGCATGCTACGAGCCCTGTAACGGCCCATTACATCGGTTCTGAAATGATACTTGTTGATGGTGGACATGTCCTAAGGCGACCACGATCTGGAGTTCAGAGTAATGACTCGCGCGAACGCTCTGCAGCACTGCGCCGGATCCCCTATGGATGGACCAGCGGGGATGGAGCAGCCACTCGCGTCCTGCGGGGCGGATTCGAGCCCGTTGCAACCGGTGGTCTTCTCGACCGACCTCGTTGAGCCGAGCCGCCGTCTCGATCTGTGGCAGAGCAAGTACGAGTCCTTCAACATCATCACACCGATGGGAGAGGCGGACCCGAGTTTCTCCGGCCGCAACGTGATCTGGTCCTTCGGTGCCCTGGCCCTGAGCCGTAACACGGCACCGGGCGTGTCGATCGAACGCAGTGCCCGGCAGGTCCGTCGCGACTCGATCGACCACTGGGTGGTGCGTGTGGCCCGGACCGGTGCGTCCAGGTACCGCTCCGCCTCGGCTTGTTTCGTCACCAGCCCGGGCGTGCCGGCCCTGTTCTCGCTCGGCGAGCCTTCCGAGAGCGACCGGACCAATGCGGATTGGCTCTCGCTCTACATCCCGCGCGACGCTTTCCCGGAGCTTTCGGTGGGCTTGGCCGCGCTTGGAGCTGGAGTGCTTGAAACCCCCGGGGCGGCTCTCCTGGCGGACTACCTGCTGCTGCTGGAACGACGCCTGTCGGCGATGACGCCGGAACAGGTGCCTGTTCTGGCCACGGCGACACGTTCCATGATCGCGGCTTGCCTCCTCACCGGCATTGCGCCGAAGGCCGTCTCGCCGGTGAACAAGGCGACTGCCCAGATAGAGCGAATAAGACAGGTGATCCGACAGAATATCAGTCGCGCCACGCTCGACCCCCAGAAAATCTGTCGCCTGGCGGGTGTTTCGCGTTCTGTCCTCTATCGGCTTTTCGAACCGCATGGCGGCGTGGCCCACTACATACAAGGGCAGCGCCTGCACATGGCGCATGCGATGCTCTCGGAACGCGGGTGCCGCCTCTCGCTGGGCGAGATCGGTGAGCGGGTGGGCTTCTTCGACGCCTCCACCGTCAGCCGGGTTTTTCGGCGGGAGTTCGGCTACACGCCGGGCGAGGCGCGTTCGGCCGGCCAGCAGGGCCTCCGGGCCGCCGGGGCGGAGACCATGCATTCCACATCCTTCGGCCTCGACTTCGGCGGCCTGCTTCGCCGGCTCGGTGCCGGCGACAGGCGTGGGGCTGCGGCGCCGCCAGCATGACCGCCAGAGGCCCTTCCGGTCCAGCCTGGGACGGGCCACACAGTGGCGGCATCCATGGCCCATGATCGCTGGTTGCCAGAAGCACTAGCCTTCTCGGACATGCGGCCTCTCACCAACCTCATCTTTGTCGCGGCCGGGCCGGCGGAAGTCACCGGTCGAAGGTACAGATCGCGGAACTGGCTGTCGGTCGAGGCGGCGACCTCTGCCGTAGCCCCGCTGGTTTCCGGCTGGCCTGCAAGGAGGAAGGTGGAATTTCCATGGAGAAGCTGGATCAGGTCCTGGCACGCATTGGTTCCGAACTGGAGGCGAGCCTGGAGAGGCTCTTCGTCCTGCTCCATTTCCACGGACCCCGCCGCCTCCGCCAAGGTCCTCTTCCGCCTCGCCTTCGAGCAGGGTCCGGATCCTGGCGGATTGCCAGAAGGAATTCCAGGAGCATGGCGCCAGCCGGGCGATCCGTTGTCCCATCAAGGGTTTGGCTCTCGCGAAGGCGCGGGAGGTCCTGATCGCGGAATGGGGTCGGCCCGCAATCTTCATCGCTGGCAGCGGCTCGATCCCGATCACGCGTAAGCTGAAGGTGGCCGGAGTCTGCGTACCGCGCCCTAGACGATCCTGCGCTGCGGCGACGCCAGGGAGATGGATGGAATGCACAAGGAATTGTTCGGCGGCGAATCCCGGGACCAGACCTCGGTCTCTACGGGGCACCTGCCTCCGCCCGAGAGGGTGGATGAGCTTCTGGAGGAAGCGCATCATCGCTTTCGAAGCAACGATGACGGCGTGGTCGCGGACTACATTCCTGCCCTGGCGAAAGTTCCGAGAGACCTCTTCGGCCTGTGCGTGGTGGAGGCGGACGGGGCCGTCCACACCGTCGGCGACGTGGACCATGCCTTCTCGATCCAGAGCGTCTCCAAGCCCTTCGTCTTCGCCCTGATCTGTCAGGCCATCGGTGCCGAGCCGGCCAGGGAGCGGGTGGGCGTGAACGCGACCGGCCTGCCTTTCAACTCGGTGATGGCGGTGGAACTGAATACCGACCGCACCATGAATCCGATGGTCAATGCCGGTGCCATCGCAACCACCAGCCTGGCTCCCGGCGATACGGCCGAGGCGAAGTGGCACTTCATCCAAGAGGGCCTATCCCGGTTTGCCGGGCATGAGTTGAAGATGGACTCGGAGATCTACGAGTCCGAGGCCGCCACCAACCTTCGCAACCGCGGGATCGCCAAACTGCTGGAGGGCTACGAGCGCATGTATTTCGACGCCCTGGAGGCCACGGATATCTACACGCGGCAGTGTTCGCTGCTGGTCACGGCGCGCGATCTCGCAGTGATGGGCGCGACCCTCGCCGATGGCGGGGTAAACCCGCTGACAGGCGAGCGGGTGATCGACGAGGCGCACTGCAAGCGGATCCTGGCGGTGCTGGCGACCGCCGGGCTCTACGAGGAGTCCGGCGACTGGCTCTACGAAGTGGGACTGCCGGGCAAGAGCGGGGTCAGCGGGGGCATCGTCACCATCGCTCCGGGCAAGGGGGGACTCGGCACATTCTCCCCACCACTGGACGGGGCAGGCAACAGCGTCCGTGGGCAGCTTGCCACCAAGTTCCTGTCGGAGCGCCTCGGCCTCAATCTATTTGCCTCGCGGCCGATCGAAGCCAGCCACCGGTGATGCAGGGCTCGCAAGAAAGGGATGTCCATGGATAAAACAACAACGTTGGGCGACACGCTCCCCGAGGCTCGGTCATCCTGGGTGCCCATGATCGCCATCGCCCTTGGCCAGGCCATCATGTCCTTCAATGTGGCTTCCCTGCCCGTGTCCCTGGCAGGCATGGTCAACAGCTTCGGCGTGCCGCCGACCACGATCGCCACGGGCATCGTGATGTATTCCCTGTCGGTGGCGGGCTTCGTCATGCTGGGCGCGAAGCTCGTGCAGCGCTTCGGCTCCACCCAGGTCTTCCGCATCGTCGTCGCCCTGTTCGGCGTGGCGCAGGTGCTGATGGTGGTGAGCCCGGTGGCAACGGTGATGCTGCTGGCGCAGCTTCTTGCCGGGTTGGCGGCAGCAGTGATCGTGCCCGCCCTCGTGGCGCTCATCGCCAACCATTATCATGGCCAGCAACAAGCGACCGCTGTCGGCACGCTGGGTTCGGCACGGGCCGGGGCCGGGGTGGCGGCCTTCCTGATCGGCGGGTTGCTTGGCACCTTCATCGGTTGGCGGCCTGTCTTCGGCATCCTGATCGCTGCCTCGGCACTAGTGTTCTTCCTGAGCTTCCGCCTGAAGCCGGAGGAACCGCGGCCCGAGGTGAAGATCGACGGGGTCGGCGTCATCCTGGCCGCGGCCGCGATCGTCATGACCGTCTTCGGCTTCAACAACCTCAATCGCTGGGGTCTCGGCATCGCCCGGCCGAGCGCGCCCTTCGACCTCCTGGGCCTTTCGCCCGCGCCGGTGATGATCGTCATCGGCATCGTGCTTCTCCAGGGCTTCATTGTCTGGACGCGGCGGCGCCAGGCAGCCGGCCAGACGCCCTTGCTTGATCTACGTGTCATCACTTCGGGGCAGGAGCGGGCCGCAGTCTATGCCATGTTCGCCGTGGTGGCGCTGGAGGCGATGCTGAACTTCTCGGTGCCGCTCTATATCCAGATCATCCAGGGCCGCACGGCGATCGAGACGGCGATCGCGATGCTGCCCTTCAACCTGACCGTCTTCTTCACCGCCATGCTGGTGGTGCGCCTGTATCCCTTCCTGGCACCGCGCCAGATCGGCCGCCTTGGCTTCATCCTCTGCACCCTGGCGCTGCTCTGGCTTGCCTGGGTGGTCCGCAACGACTGGTCGGCCGTGGCGGTGATGTTCGGGCTGATCGCATTCGGCATCGGCCAGGGGGCCCTGGTGACGCTGGTCTTCAATGTGCTGGTCACCGCGGCGCCCAAGGATCTGGCGGGCGATGTCGGGTCCTTACGCGGCACGACGCAGAACCTGGCGGCCGGTGTCGGCACCGCATTGGCCGGCGCGCTGCTGGTTGGGCTGCTGAGCAGCGCCATCCTCTACCGTGTGGCGGAGAATCCGCGCTTGCCGCCGGCGGTGGTGTCGCAGATCGACCTCGACAGCATCAACTTCGTCAGCAACGACCATTTGCTGGAGATCATGCAACGTACCGGTGCGGCCCCCGAGGTCGTACAGGAAGCCGTCCGGATCAATGCCGAATCCCGACTCCGGGCCCTGAAGATCGGCCTGCTGGTGATGGCCTGTGTCTCGCTTCTCGCCATCTTTCCGGCGGGACGGCTTCCGGCCTACCGCCCTGGCGAGATCCCGGCGCATCCGCCTGTCCCGGCCGCTGGCGCTACCGTGGCGGCAATCAGGGAGGATGAGGAGGCCGCCCTATGAGCCTGCCTCGAACGCTGATCCTGTCCCTGGGCGGCACCATCGCCATAGTGCCGGGAAAGGGGAGGGGCATCGCGTCGAAACCGGGGGGGCACCGATCTCGTAGCCATTGTCCCGGGCCTCTCGGGGCTGGCGGAGATCGAGGCCCGTTCGCCCCCGCGCCTGCCCAGGCCCTTCCCCGGAGGATCTGCTGACAGTGACAAGGGTTATCGAAGCCGGCTTCCAGGTCGGCTTCGACGGTGCGGTGATCATCCAGGGTGCGGACACGATCGAGGAATCCGCGTTCCTCCTCGACGTGCCGGTGACAGGCGATAAGCCGGTCGTGATGCGAACCTGCCCGGCGCTGTCCAGGTGGCGGCTCCGTCGCAGGCCCGCGGGCTCGGCGCCCTGGCCGTGTTGACTGCTGCTCGGCCTCGCCCTGCGGCCAGGGTCTGGGCTTCCTCCCGACGAGGCCCTCGCGCCCTATCAGTAGAGCCCTGTGAACAGGCCGGGGAACGGTGCGGCGTGCGCCGAACGAACCGGAGTACAAGACGCTCCCGAGCCGTGCCTTTAGCGGACCATCACATCTGGGACGGTCCAACGCATTTGGAACATGTTTATGTCGAGGGCCTTGTCGATAAACCTGCAAAACAGATGGAGGGGGCGCGCACCATGGTTGTCTTCGGACGCACAGGGAAAAGGTTCCCGATGCGTTGGAACAATGGCCGGCGCGATCGGCGTGGGCCGACGCGATCGCCATGATTCAGCGGCATTTGCATCGGAGACGCCCCAGGATGCCGCAGGCACTCGGACCCGCCACCACGACGAGGCTGCTGCGGCAGGGTTTGACACTCACCAGCCTCCTGGCTCTCTTCGCCTGCGGCCCGGCCGAGCCGCCACCGCCGGAGCCGCCGCGGCCGGTCCGTGCCATCACCACATCGCTGGAGCCGGGTGGCGAGGCGGTGACGCTGACCGGGCAGGTGGAGGCGGCTGAGGAAGTCGGCTTAGCCTTCCGCATCGGCGGACGGATGATCGAGCGCAACGTGAACGTCGGCGACCAAGTCCGCGCCGGCCAGATCATCGCAAGGCTGGAGGACCGCACGCCGCGCGACAACCTGCGGGCCGCGCGGGCGGCCACCGCAGCGGCGCGGGCGGCGCTGGTGCAGGCGCGCAACCACTACGACCGGCAGAACCAGCTGCTGCGCAGCGGCTTTACCACCCGAGCTAATTACGACGACGCGGTTCGGCGCCTGCAGGCCGCCCAGTCCCAGGTGGATGCCAGCCTGGCGCAGGAGAACATCGCCGAGACGACGCTCGCCTATACGGATCTCGTGGCGGATTCCAACGGCGTTGTCACGACCCGTGGCGCCGAGCCGGGCGAGGTCGTGGCGGCGGGACAGCGCATCGTGACCCTGGCCCGTGAAGGTGGCCGCGACGCGGTGTTCGACGTGCCTGCCCGGCTGATGGAGCAGGCAGGACCCGACCCGCTGGTCACGGTGTCACTGAGCGGCAACCCATCGGTCAGGACGACCGGAAGGGTGCGGGAGATCTCGCCGCAAGCCGATCCGGTGACACGGACCTTCCGGGTAAGGGTCGGGCTGATCGATCCGCCGGAGACCCTGCGGCTGGGCTCGACGGTCAATGGCAGCATCCAGATCGGCGGAGTGAGCGGCATCGATGTCCCGGCCTCCGCCCTGACCCGGGGCAGCCAGGGCCCGGCGGTCTGGGTGGTGAACGGCCAGGATTCCACCGTTGCCCTGCGCCCGGTCGAGGTGGCGCGCTACGACGCCGCGCGGGCCATCATCGCCGATGGACTGCAGGAGGGCGAGGTGGTGGTGACCGCGGGGGTGCAGACCCTCCGGCCCGGCCAGAAGGTCCGGCTGCTCGGCAATGGGCAGGCTGCCCCTCAGGCTGCGGCCAGGGACGGTGCGCGGTGAAGCCCTTCAACCTTTCCGAATGGGCGCTGAACAACCGCTCCATCGTCGTCTATCTGATGATCGTCGCGGTGCTGGCCGGCACCCTGTCCTTCCTGCGCCTGGGCCGGGCGGAGGACCCGGTCTTCACGATCCGCACGATGATCGTGCAGGCCAACTGGCCCGGCGCCTCCATGAACGACACGCTGAACCAGGTCACCGAGCGGCTGGAGCGCCGGCTGCAGGAAACGCCCAACCTGAACCGGCTGCGCAGCTTCACCCAGCCTGGCCAGAGCCTGATCTATGTGGAACTGCTGGGAAGCACGCCGGACGCCAAGGTCGCGGACACCTGGTATCAGGTCCGCAAGTACATCGGTGATATCCGCCACACCCTGCCGCCCGGCATTCAGGGCCCTTTCTTCAACGATGACTTCGGCGATACTTTCGGGATCGTCTATGGCTTCACGGCGGACGGCTTCACCCATCGCGAGCTGCGCGACCATGTGGAGGAGATGCGTTCGGAACTGCTGAAAGTCCCCGACGTTTCCCGGATCGAGTTCATCGGGGCTCAGGATGAGCGGGTCTTCATCGAGTTCTCGATGGAGAAGCTGGCGGGGCTGGGCATCGACCGGAACGCCTTGATCGCCGCGTTGCAGGCGCAGAACCTGATCTCACCCGCCGGCACCATCGAGGGTGGGCAGGAGCGGCTGCTGCTGCGCGTCTCCGGCTCCTTCGAATCCGAGGACGACATCCGGGCGACGAACTTCTCCATGGGCAACCGCATCCTGCGCCTGAGCGACGTCGCGGAGGTCCATCGCGGCTATGCCGACCCACCCCAGCCCATGTTCCGCGTGAACGGGCGGGAAGCGATCGGCCTCGGCATCTCCATGCGCGACGGCGGTGACGTGCTGCAGCTCGGCCGCAACATCGATGCGGCGGCGCGGCGCGTCATGGCCGACATGCCGGTGGGGATCGAGATGCATTCGGTGGCTGAGCAGCCGCGGACGGTCGAACTGGCCATCGCCGACTTCATGGGCTCCCTCTGGCAGTCCATCGCCATTATCCTGGTGGCGAGCTTTGTCAGCCTCGGCCTGCGGGCCGGCGCCATCGTCGCCCTGGCCATCCCGCTGACGCTCGCCATTGTCTTTCCCATCATGCAGGTCGCCGGCATCGACCTTCAGCGCGTCTCCCTGGGCGCTCTGATCATCGCCCTGGCGCTCATGGTGGACGACGCCATGACCACCGTGGACGCCATGATGAACCGGCTCGCGGCGGGCGACAGCAAGGAGGCGGCCGGCACCTACGCCTTCCGCGCCCTCGCCTTCTCGATGCTCGCGGGCACATTGGTGACCATCGCCGGCTTCGTGCCGATCGGCTTCGCCCGCAGCTCGGCCGGCGAATACACCTTCTCCATCTTCGCGGTCGTCACCATCGCCCTGCTGGTGTCCTGGCTGGTCGCGGTGATCTTCGCTCCCCTGCTCGGCGTGCTGATCCTGCGGCCGCCCAAGCCAGGAACCTCCAACGAGCCCGGGCGGCTGGTGCGGATCTACCGCTCCTTCCTCGGGGGGGCGATCCGCTGGCGGTGGTTGACCATCGCCGCGACGGTGGGGCTCTTCGCCCTGTCGGTCTTTGGCATGCGCTTCGTCAGCCAGCAGTTCTTTCCGCCCTCGGACCGCTATGAGCTGATGGTGGACCTGACCCTGCCGCAGAACGCCTCGATCCACGCGACCGACGCAACGGCGGCGCGGCTGGAGGCCATTCTGGCCAAGGACGCGGATGTCGAGCGCTGGAGCACCAATGTGGGCCGCGGCGCCATCCGCTTCTACCTGCCGCTGGATGTGCAGCCGCCGAACAACTTCTTCGCCCAGCTCGTGGTGATCACCAAGGGCCTGCAATCCCGCGACCGGCTGGAGACCCGGCTGGAGCAGTTGCTGCCGGAGCAGTTCCCCGATGTGGTCGGCCGCGTCTATCCGCTGGAACTGGGCCCGCCGGTCGGCTGGCCCATCCAGTACCGCGTCTCCGGCGACGATCCGGACAAGGTGCGTGATCTGGCGATGAACCTAGCCAAGGTGGTGGCCGCGCATCCCTCCACGCGCGGCACCAGCTTCGACTGGATGGAGCCCGCCCGCCAGCTTCGTGTCCGGGTGGACCAGGACGAGGCCCGGCGCCTCGGGCTGAGCTCGGCGGCGGTGGCCAGCGCCCTGAACGCGGCGATCTCCGGCACCACGGTGACGCAGATGCGCGACGGCATCTACCTGATCAACGTGGTGGTGCGGGCGGTCGAGGCCGAACGGATGTCGGTCGATGCCCTGCGGACCCTGCAAATTCCGATCCCCGGGGGGCGCACGGTGTCGCTGAGCCAGTTCGCCACCTTCGACTACGATCAGGAATATCCGATCATCACGCGCCGGAACCGCGTGCCCACGCTGACGGTTCAGGCCTATCTGCCGCGGGGCGTGCTGCCCAACGACGTGGTGGACGACCTGGAGCCGGGGATCGCCGCGGCGGTGGCGGCGCTGCCGCCCGGATACCGGATCGAGACGGGCGGCATCGTCGAGGAAAGCGCCGACTCCCTGGCCTCGGTGAAGGCGGTTGTGCCCATGATGCTGTTCATCATGCTCACCGTGCTGATTTTCCACCTGAAGAGCTTCTCAAGGCTCTTCATCGTGCTGAGCGTGGTGCCGCTGGGCCTGATCGGCGTCGCCGCCGCCCTGCTCCTGTCCAGCAGCCCGCTCGGCTTCGTCGCCATCCTGGGCGTGTTGTCGCTGATGGGCATGATCGCCAAGAACGCGGTGATCCTGGTCACGCAGATCGAGGCCGAGCGCAAGGCGGGACGCAGCGTCACCGAGGCGGCGCTGGAGGCCAGCACCTCCCGCTTCAGGCCGATCATGCTGACCGCCGTCTCCACGGTGCTCGGCATGATCCCGATCACGCCCACGGTGTTCTGGGGGCCGATGGCCTTCGCCATCATGGGCGGCCTCCTTGGTGCCACGATCCTCACGCTGATCTTCCTGCCGGTGCTCTATGTGACCTGCTTCGAAGGGCGGGTCGCGGCGCGACCAGGCTGATCCGGCCGCGGCCAACCGCTCTGCCGAACAGCCTTCCCGCTTGTCCACACACCGGAAAGCATGGAGCCTCGTATGAGCAAGACATCCAACACGTCAGACGCTTCCAAGGACGGGACGGCATCGCAGCCCGGGGAGGCCACTCCGAAAGCCAGCCTGCGCGATCCTGTCGCCATCGATCTCGGCCTGCAGGGTGGAGGCTCGCACGGCGCCTTCACCTGGGGTGTGCTGGACCGGCTGCTGGAGGAATCGTGGCTGGAGATCGATGCGATCAGCGGCACCTCGGCCGGGGCCATGAACGCCACTGCCCTGGTGACCGGCTATCAACAGGGAGGACGCGATGGCGCGAGGGCGGCGCTGGAACGCTTCTGGAGCGCCGTGGCCCGGGCAGCACTGCTGAGCCCCCTCAGGCGCGGTCCGCTCGACATCCTGCTGGGCCGCTGGTCGCTGGATAGCTCTCCGGCCTTCCTGGCAATGGACATGATGGCCCGCCTGGTCTCGCCCTATGACATCCACCTGACTGGCGGCAACCCGCTGAACGCGGTTCTGGCCGAAACCATCGACTTCGGCCGCCTGGCCCATGCCCGGCAGCGCCTCTACGTCACCGCCACCAATGTTCGCACTGGCCGGGGCCGGGTCTTCCGCAACGCCGAGGTCACGCCCGAGGCGCTGATGGCCTCGGCCTGCCTGCCCACCCTCTTCCGGGCCGTGGAGATCGATGGCGAAGCTTAGAGCGCCTAACAGAACCGCCTAATCTGGCCGAGGCAGACGAGGGCGCAGGCGAGTGTGGTGAAGGCGAGGTGGATGTCGGCGCGGCGCTCGTAGCGGATGGTCAGGCGTCGGTAGCGGGCGAG
>NZ_BDLP01000115.1:0-12085 GCF_001950415.1 Roseomonas sp. TAS13 | reverse complement strand
TCGCCTTACGGTGGAGCTGTGCGTAGATGTGATCAAGAGACAGGTCCGGGGGAAAGGCGGAGCCTTGCCCCCGGGGAAGCACGGCGCTGGACGCAAGGCGCCGCGGGAAGCGGCGTCCCGGATCAGCCGGCCCAGTCCGTCACATGCGCCGACAGTTCCGGGCGGCGGGACGGCCGGACCTCGCCGTCCGGCGTGCCCACGAAGACGTAGCCCAGCAGCCGTTCGCCCTCGCCCAGGCCGAGGCGGCGGGCCAGAATGGAGTCGTAGCCGTTCGCCCCGGTCAGCCAGATCGCCCCGAAGCCCTCGGCGTGGAAGGCGTTCAGCAGGTTCATCACCCCGGCCCCGACCGTGAGGATCTGCTCCACCTCGGGGATCTTGCCTTCGCGGATATGCGCGGCCACGGCGATGGTGAGCGGTGCGTTCAGGATGCGGCCGCACTGCTTGTCGATCATCGGCTGCGTCACCGAGGGGTCGCGGGCGCGCATTGCCTCCTCGACGGCGGCGGCCCAACGGGTCCGCGCCTCGCCCCGGATCAGCACGAAGCGCCAGGGATGCAGCCCGCCATGGTCCGGCGCGCGCAGGGCGGTCTCCAGGATACGGTGCAGCAACTCGCCTTCCGGCCCCGGCGCGCGCAGCAACTGGGCCGGGATGGAATGGCGGGTCAGCAGGGCCTCCAGCACCGGCGAGGCGGTTCCGGAGGAAAGCGGGCCAGGGTCGTTCATCGCGGGGTTCCCGGGTAGTGGCGGCGGGCAAGACCGGCAGCGGGCGTTCCAGACCGGTACGGTCTTTTTTGCGCCTTTCCCGCCACTGCGCAAACCGCCGCTTGCAACGAAGCGTCCCGGCAGGTCTTTTGCCTGGAAGCACCGGCCGGGGGACCATGCCTGGATTTTTCCGCCAGCGCCGCCTGCCGGACCTCCAGCCGCCAGGCACGATCTTCCACCTGGATTGGAAGGCCCGGCAGATCCGCATCGCCTGGCTCTGCCTGCCGGCGCTGGCGCTGGTTCTGGTCGCCGGGTTGCTGAGCGGACGCCCGTCGGATGGGCTGGTGGCGGCCAGCGGCGCCATGACCGTTGGTTTCGGCGCGTTGCAGCGCTTCTCGCGCGGCTGGGCGATGCCGATGCTGGTGGCGATGCTGGGGATGGCGGCCTCGGCCACCGTGGGCTCCCTGGCGGGACAGTGGCTGCCGCTGCTTCTCCTGATCAGCGGCCTCTGGGCGGCGGCCTGCGGCCTGCTGACGGCGGCCGGGATCGGTGCCTGGTGGCTGGGGCTGCAATGGAACATCGCGCTGGCGGTGGCCAGCGCCTTTCCGGCCAGCCTGGAGAACGCGCTGGGCCGGGGGGGCCTGATCCTGGTGGGTGGCGCCCTGCAGTGGGTGATCCTGGTGGCCTGCCGGCGCTACCTGCCCTCGCCCCGGAGCTGGCCTTCCGACCTGCAGATCCCGGAACTGCTGGAATCCCTGCGCCTCCTCGCCAGCCGCCGGAATCCGGACCAGGGCTATGCGCTGCGGCTCGCCTGCGCCGCCATGGGAGCCGTGCTGGCCAGCCATCTGGCGAACCTGCCGAACGGCTACTGGGCTCCGATGACCGCGGTGATGGTGCTGAAGCCGAAGCTGGATGAGACCTATTCCCGCGGTCTGCAAAGAGTGGCCGGTACCCTGCTGGGGGCAGGAGGCGCGACCCTGGTGGCGGCGATGCTCCAGCCTGGCCTATGGGCCCTGGCGCTGCTGATCCTGGCCATGGCCTGGGCGAGCTATGC
Organism: Roseomonas sp. TAS13; assembly: GCF_001950415.1. Lineage (NCBI taxonomy): Bacteria > Pseudomonadati > Pseudomonadota > Alphaproteobacteria > Acetobacterales > Roseomonadaceae > Roseomonas > Roseomonas sp. TAS13. Next base: position 10,330 of record NZ_BDLP01000115.1, on the reverse strand, counting down.
CCTGCAAAGGGTGAACTACGCCGCGCTTTCCACCGCGATCAGCGCCTATGTGGTCTTCCTGCTCGCCCTGGTGGCCATGCCGGAGCCGGAGGCGGCGAGCCACCGCATCCTGGCGACGCTGGTGGGCAGCGGCATCGCCGTCGCGGTGGACCTGCTGGGATGGCTGTGGGCAGGCCGGAGTGGGGAGGGCCAAGATGGGAAGGGGCGGGATCCTTGACCTTGCCGGTCCGGAATGTGTCGCGTTTCTGAAACAGTTTCGCTGGGCGATCGCGCGCCACGCTGCCGCGGAGAGGGGTCCTCGGCCCTTTTCGCGATTGACCCTGTCGCCATGCCGAACGAACATGGCAGGGTCCGAACCAGAGCGCCTTCTGCGGGCAGAGCCCGCGAGGCCGGCCACTCTGAAAACCGCCACAGGAAAACGGGCCACAGACCCGCGAATCGAGGAAACATAATGGCGATCCCGCTGGGAACCACGATACCCGTCACCGATGCCGCCGGGGCCGATGCCGGGGACAGCGAGGTCAACCGCATCCTGCGCAACCCGACCTTCCAGGAACTGGTCAAGGCCCGATCCGGCTTCGCCTGGACGCTCTCCATCGTGATGCTGGTGATCTATCTGGGCTTCATCCTGCTCGTGGCCTTCGCCCATGGGCTGATGGCCACCCCGATCGCCGGGGGTGCTACCTCCACGGGGATCATCCTGGGCCTGGTGGTCATCGTCTCGGCCTTCGTGCTGACCGGCATCTATGTCGCGCGCGCCAACACGCGCTTCGACGAGATGACGCAGCGTTTGCGCCAGGAGCTCGGCCGCTGATGCGCCTCCTCAAGCTCCTCACCGTCACGGCCGGAACGCTCGCCCTCGGCCTCGGCGGCATGGCCTGGGCCGCGGACGCGATCTCCGGGCCGGTGCAGCGCCAGGCGCTGAACTGGGCGGCGATCGTCATGTTCGTCGCCTTCGTGGCGATGACGCTGGTGATCACCTACCGCGTCGCCTCGCAGAACCGTTCGGCCTCCGACTTCTACGCGGCGGGCGGCGGCATCACCGGCTTCCAGAACGGGCTGGCCATCGCCGGAGACTACATGTCGGCGGCTTCCTTCCTCGGCATCTCCGGCCTGGTCTTCGCCAGCGGCTTCGACGGGCTGATCTATTCCATCGGCTTCCTGGTCGGCTGGCCCATCGTGCTGTTCCTGATCGCGGAGCGGCTGAGGAACCTCGGCAAGTTCACCTTCGCCGACGTCGCCTCCTTCCGCCTCGACCAGACCAGCATCCGCATCCTCTCGGCCAGCGGCACGCTGGTGGTGGTGGCCTTCTACCTGATCGCGCAGATGGTGGGGGCGGGCAAGCTGATCCAGCTGCTCTTCGGGCTGCAATACCTGTACGCGGTGGTGATCGTCGGGCTGCTGATGATCGTCTATGTGGCCTTCGGCGGCATGAAGGCCACGACCTGGGTGCAGATCATCAAGGCCTGCCTGCTGCTGGTCGGCGCCACCTTCATGGCGCTCGCCGTGCTCTGGCATTTCGGCTTCAACCCGGAGCGCATGTTCGCCGCCGCCGTGCAGGTGCACCCGTCGGGCGTCAGCATCATGGCGCCGGGCAACATGGTCGCGGACCCGGTCTCGGCGATCTCGCTGGGCCTCGCGCTGATGTTCGGCACGGCCGGGCTGCCACATATCCTGATGCGCTTCTTCACGGTGTCGAACGCGCAGGCGGCGCGCAAGTCGGTCTTCTACGCGACCGGGCTGATCGCCTATTTCTACATCCTGACCTTCATCATCGGCTTTGGCGCCATCACCTTCCTGATGAACGACCCGGTCTACTACACCAACGGGGCATCGGGCGTTTACAACAAGATCACCGGCCTTCTGGGCGGCACCAACATGGCGGCGGTGCACCTGGCCAACGCGGTGGGCGGCTCGCTCTTCCTGGGCTTCATCTCCGCCGTGGCCTTCGCCACCATCCTGGCCGTGGTCGCGGGCCTGACGCTCTCGGGCGCCTCGGCGGTCAGCCACGACCTCTATGCCAGCGTGATCGCCCGCGGCCGCGCCACCGAGAAGAAGGAGGTGCGGCTGTCGAAGATCTCCGCCGTGGTGATCGGCCTCGTCGCCATCTATCTCGGCTATATCTTCGAGAACCAGAACGTCGCCTTCATGGTGGGCCTCGCCTTCGCCGTGGCGGCGAGCTGCAACTTCCCCGTGCTGCTGATGTCCACCATGTGGCGCGGCACCACCACCACGGGCGCGCTCTGCGGCGGCCTGCTCGGCCTTGTCGCGGCGGTGGTGATGGTGGTGCTGAGCAAGGCGGTCTGGGTGGACACCTTCCACCATGCCGCCGCGCTCTTCCCCTACGACAACCCGGCGATCTTCTCGATGCCGCTGGCCTTCGCGGGGATCTGGGCCTTCTCGAAGATGGACAACAGCCTGCGGGCACGGCGCGAGATCGCGTCCTTCGACGCGCAGTACGTGCGTTCGGAGACCGGGATCGGTGCTTCCGGGGCCCACGTCCACTGACCGCGCGGCCGGGGAGGGTATCCCTCCCCGGTCCCGGGCGGCAGGAACGGAAAAGGGGGATGGCCCGCCGGCCATCCCCCTTTTCCGTTCTCTTCCGGTGGCGAGCGGCTACTTCTCGACGAAGGCCTTCTCGATCACGAACTCGCCCGGCTCGTGCTGGCTGCCTTCGTGGAAGCCGCGCCCCTCCAGGATCTTGCGGCAATCGGCCAGCATCTCCGGGCTGCCGCAGAGCATGACGCGGTCATGCTCCGGCGAGATCGGCGGCAGGCCGAGATCGCCGGTGATCTTGTCGGAGGTGATCAGGTCGGTGACGCGGCCCTGGTTGCGGAAGGGTTCGCGCGTCACGGTCGGATAGTAGAGCAGCTTGTCGCCGATCACCTCGCCGAGGAACTCGTGCTCCTTCAGCTCCTCCTCGATCAGCGCGCGATGGGCCAGCTCGTCCACCTGGCGCACGCCATGGACCACCACGACACGCTCATACTGGTCATAGGCCTCGGGCTCGCGGATCAGGCTCAGGAAGGGGGCGAGGCCGGTGCCGGTGGAGAGCAGCCAGAGGGTCTTGCCGGGGCGCAGGTTGCTCAGGATCAGCGTGCCGACCGGCTTGCGCCCGACCAGGATCTTGTCGCCCGGCTGCAGGTGCTGCAGGCGGGAGGTGAGCGGTCCGTCCGGCACCTTGATGGACAGGAAGTCCAGCTCCTCGTCCCAGGGGGCGGAGGCGATGGAATAGGCGCGCAGCAGCGGCCGCCCCTCGACCATCAGGCCGATCATCACGAACTGCCCGGCCTGGAAGCGCAGGCCCTGGTCGCGTGTCGTGCGGAAGGAGAAGAGCCGGTCGGTCCAGTGATGCACGGACAGGACCGTCTCGTGGAAGAAGGCGGCGTTGGGTGCGGGGGCGTTCATGGCGCCGGAAGCTATGGGGTGCCGCGCCACGGAAGGCAACGTGGAATGAACGTTCCTGCCCTGTGGTTTACGTATATTCGCAATGCCACGGGCGGGGATGGCTTCCGCCCCGGCCGGTCACGGGGGGCATCTCATGGGGCGCATCTTCACGCTTCCTCAACCTCCGCATGGTCCCTTGCACCGCGTGCCGGGTCCGGCCGGAGGGGTTCTCGGCCATGGGGCGGGCGCGGGAGGCCTTGGCCATGACCAGCATCACCGCCACCACGGGCACGCAGGGCTATCCGCTGCCTTCCGCCAGCAATGCGAGGACCGGCGCCACCCAGGCGGCCTCCTGCGGCGCCGCCACAGGCGCGTCGCCGGGCGGCGCCGCAGGGGCCAGCCAGGGCGGCAGCGGCACCTCGGAACTCGAGGCCGTCCTGCAGGAGGCAAAGGCCGAGGAGGCGAGGGCGCAGCAGCAACTGGCCGCCGACCAGCAGGCGCAGGCGAGCGCGAGCCGGATCGCCGAGGACCAGGCGGCGTTGACCCAGGCCCAGCAGGCCGTGGCCCAGGCCCAGCAGGCCGTGGCCCAGGCCCAGACCAAGCTCACCGCGGCTGCCTCGCAGGTGAATATCCTTGCCTGATCCTTGCCGGAACGGCTCCTGTCGCGGCGCATTGCCGAAGTGCCGCTTCGGCGCCAGGATCACGTCCCGATGATCACGCCATCCACCGTTTCACGTCAGGGGCCTCCGCTGGGGCCTGTCGTGGACGACACCCCCCGCCCGCTGCCGTCCCGGATCCCGCACCACGGGCAGAATGTGGATCTGGAGCCGCTGCATCCCCGCCACGCCCCGGACCTGTTCCGGGCGGCGACGAATGCCGAGGATTCCTGGGCCTATCTGGGCTATGGCCCGTTCCGAGACGAGGAGGCGATGCGCCGCCACGTGGCCGGCCTCGCCAGCCAGCACGACCCCATCGCCTGGGCCATCCGGCAGCACCGCACCGGCACGGCCGATGGCTGGCTGACCCTGATGGAGATCTTTCCGGCCGACGCGCATATCGAACTGGGCAACATCTGGTTCGGCCCCCGGCTGCAGCGGACCCGCGCGGCCACCGAGGCGATGTTCCTGCTGATGCGCCATGTCATGGACGATCTCGGTTATCGCCGGCTGACCTGGAAGTGCCATGCGCTGAATGCCCCCTCGCGCCGGGCGGCGGAACGGCTGGGCTTCACCTATGAGGGCACGCTGCGCAGCGTGAAGATCGTGAAGGGCCGGTCGCGCGACACCGCCTGGTTCTCGATCCTGGAGGATGAGTGGCCGACGCGGCGGGAGGCGATCGCCGCCTGGCTCGATGATTCCAACTGGGACCATGCGGGGCGTCCGCGCCGGTCGATGGGCGAGATCGCCGGCACGAATCCCGCCCCCTGACAGGCGTGCCGCCGGTCGCCCCGGTCCGGCATGATCCAACATGGAGCCTGCGTCATTCCGGTGTCATGCTTCTGTCACCGGTTTGCAGCCTGCGGAGGCTAAGCGCCGCCCCATGAGAACAGGGGCGATTCGCTTGCCGAACTTCAACCGCGGAACTTTCCGCGCCTCCCTCCGTGCCCTGCTGCTGGGCGGCCTCGTGACTGCCGCCCTGGCCCTGCCCGGCCAGGGACAGGCGGCGGAGCGGAACTTCGAGGCCGTGCTGACCGGCCATGCCGTGCTGCCGGCCAATACCCTGGTCCCGCCTCCCGGCGATGCGCCGGCCGAGGCGCGGATGTCGGGGCGCTTCACCGGCCCGGGCAACCTGCGGACCGACCAGGCCGGCAGCATTCCCGGCACCACCGGCCCGGCGCCCGATGGCCGGCCGACCGGCCTCTCGCTACCCTTCCAGGGGCAGCCGGTGCAGGGCTTCTCCGGCATCAAGCCGGTGGCGGGCGAGCCCGGCGCCTATTGGGTGCTGACCGACAACGGCTTCGGCAACAAGCGCAACAGCTCCGACGCGCTGCTGGCCTTCCGCAAGATCCGGCCGGATTTCGCGACGGGCGCGGTGCAGGTGGAGCAGACGGTCTTCCTGTCCGACCCCGAGCGGAAGGTGCCCTTCCGGATCACCCATGAGGCGACGGACCGTCGCTACCTGACCGGGGCGGATTTCGACCCGGAAAGCATCCAGCCCGTGGCCGACGGCTTCTGGATCGGCGAGGAGTTCGGCCCCTTCCTGGTGCATGTGGACCGCGAGGGCCGCGTCCGCCGCGTGGTGGAAACGAAGCTGGACGGGCAGGTGCTGATGTCGCCCGACAACCCCGCGCTGGGCACCGCGGCGACGCCGAACGGCGTGCTGCCCTTCCGCTCGCGCCGCTCGGGCGGTTTCGAGGGCATGGCGCTGACGCCGGACGGCAAGACGCTCTGGGCGATGCTGGAGAAGCCGCTCTTCAAGCCTGGCAGCGACCAGGGCGAGGGGAACTTCCTGCGGGTGCTGGAATTCTCGCTGGAGAAGGGGGACTGGACGGGCCGCTCGAAGCGCTTCCGGCTCTCGGAGGGTGCCGTGTCGATCGGCGACTTCAACTTCATCGACGACAGCCGCGCGCTGGTGATCGAGCGTGACGATGGCGAGGGCGATCCTTCCCGCGCCTGCACCGGCGGGGCGAAGCCGCCGGCCTGTTTCGCCACCCCGGCGCGGGTGAAGCGGATCACACTGGTGGATATGGGGGCGGATGAGGGCGACGGCGAGATCCGCCGCATCGGCGGCATCGACCTGATGGCGATCCGCGACCCCAAGGGGCTGGCGCGGCAGCGCGGTGACACAGGGCTGGAGGCCGGCCGCTTCTCCTTCCCCTTCCTCACGATCGAGAACGTGGCGCGGGTGGACGACACGCACATCATCGTGGCCAACGACAACAACCTGCCTTTCAGTGCGGGCCGGCAACTCACCAAGGCGGACGACAACGAGTTCATGCTCCTGTCGGTGCCGGAACTGCTCCAGGCGCGCTGATGCGGCCCGCGTGACGCCCTGGGTGGGGGGGACGCAACACCCCGGGCGCCACGCCTCCCTCCCGCCCGGGCCGCGAGGGCTGGGCGGGAGGGCTGTTTCATGGATTTCCCGAAAGAAAGACATCGCCACGCGGGCCGCATGGCTTGTTTCCCGCGCCGCCCGCCGACAAGTTCGGTCGCGAATATGGAGATCTTGATGCCTATTCGCGACGCGCGACCGACCGACCTGCTGGCGATCACCGCCATCTATGCCCATCACGTGGCCCGTGGCACCGGGACCTTCGAGGAGGAGGCGCCGGACCAGGTGGAGATGGGGCATCGCCTGGAGCATGTGCAGAAGGCGGGCTGGGCCTGGCTCGTGGCGGAGAACGAGGCGGGCGAGGTCGTCGGCTATGCCTATTACGCGCAGTTCCGCGACCGCTCCGCCTATCGTTTCGCAGCGGAGGACTCGATCTATATCCGCGACGATGTCCGCGGCCAGGGCGTCGGCAAGGCATTGGTGGCGGAACTGCTGAGCCGCGCCGAGGCGGCGGGATTCCGGCAGATCTTCGCGGTGATCGGCGATGCCGAGAATGTCGGCTCCATCGGCCTGCACCTGTCGCTGGGCTTCCGCCAGACCGGCGTGCTGCGGGCCGCCGGACTCAAGTTCGGCCGCTGGCTGGACGTGGTGTTCATGCAGCGCGCCCTCGGCGACGGCGACCGCACCCTGCCGAGCGACGCCTGAACCACAAGCCTGTCCGCACGGGACAGGCCCGCCGTAGTGTGGTCCGGGGTCGCTCTGTCCCCGGGGGACAAGGCTCCGCCTTTTCCCCCGGCCCCCCTTATCCGCCAGGACACTGCGTGCCCTGGACCCGATGAGTTGGTTCTCGCTGATGCCTGATTGCGCCTGAGAGCATGGCTCTCCGGCGGAGAGGGGGGCCGGGCGGAGAGGCAGCGCCTCTTCCCCGGCGGCCGGACGCGGAGTGCGGCGCCCCTAGCCCTCCTGCGGCCGGGCGCTGTCGCCCAGGTGGGGCTGGGCGGCCGGGTGCGGGATGCGCAGCGCCAGCAGGAAGCTCAGCACCGCCAGGGCAAAGACGGCCCAGAAGGCCCAGTGCAGCCCGTGCAGCAGGGCGGCGCGCAGGGCAGGCTCGACGGGACCGGCCATGCCGCCCTCGCCCAGGATGTTGCGGATCTTTCCGGTGGAATCGGCGCTGCCCGTGGCCCGCAGGGCGCTTTGCGCGCCCAGGTTCAAGATGCCGCCCAGCAGGGCCACGCCGAGCGTGCTGCCCAGCAGGCGGGAGAAGACGTTGGAGGCCGTGGCCGCCCCGCGGCGCGACCAGCCGGTGCTGCCCTGGACCAGCAGCACGCAGGTGGTGGTGAACAGCCCCATGCCGAGGCCGACCAGGAAGGAGGCCAGGGCCGCCAGCGGCAGCGGCGAGTCCGCATCCAGGAAAAGCAGCGGCACGGTGCCCAGCACGAAGAGGCCGGTGCCCAGCCGCGTGGTGTTGCGCATCCCAAGGTGCCGGTTGATGCGTCCGGTCTGGCTGGCAGCCAGGGGCCAGCCGAGCGACATGGCGGTCAGGGTGAAGCCGGAGGCGAGGGGCGAGGCGCCGACCACCCCCTGCACATAGACGGGCAGCAGGGCGGAGAGCCCGATCAGCCCCATCCCGGCGAGCAGGGTGGCGCCGTTGGCGGACTGGATGATGCGCTCGCGCCAAAGGTCCAGGGCGATCATCGGGGCGGCCACGCGGGATTCCTGCCAGAGCAGCAGCGGCACGCCCGCCAGCAGCGCCAGCCCGGCCACCAGCATCCCGGGGCCGCGCCAGGAGGCGTCGCCCCCGGCCAGGGTCAGCAGCATCAGCAGCGCCCCGACGCAGCCGGCGAAGATCAGCGCGCCCGGATAGTCCACGCTGGCGGTGCGGCGCTCCACCGTCTCCCGCAGGGCATAGGCGAGGCCGGCGATGGTCAGGAGGCCGATGGGGATGTTGATCCAGAAGACCCAGGACCAGGAGACGCGCTCCACCAGCACCGCCCCGGCCATGGGGCCGATCACCGCCGAGACGGCCCAGACGCTGGCCAGCAGCCCCTGCACCCGGGCGCGTTCCTCGGGCGGGTAGAGGTCGCCGACCACGGTGGTGCCGACCGGCAGGATGGCGCCGGCGCCCAGGCCCTGGAGCAGCCGGAAGAGGATCAGCGAGGGCATCGACCAGGCGAGGCCGCAGAGCAGGGAGCCGGCCAGGAAGACCGCGATCCCGGCGAAGAGCACCGGGCGGCGGCCATGGATGTCGGCGAGGCGGCCATAGATGACCGTGGTGGCCGATTGCGCCATCAGGAAGGCGGAGAAGACCCAGGAATAGAGGGAGAAGTCGCCGAGCTGCCGGACGATCCTCGGCATGGCGGTGGCGATGATGGTGGATTCGATCGCCACCATGAACATCGACACCATGATGCAGGCCATCACGAGCGGGCGCCGGGTGGGTATGGGCGGGGTGGTCATGGCGTTTCCTCGGCATCCCTGGCGGCCCCTGCCCGCATCCGGCGTGCATGGCACCGCAAGGGCGGATCTGGAGGGGATCTGGGCAGGCTTTCCCGGAAGGATAGTATGCCGGGCCGATACGGCACGGCCCGCTGCCGTCCGGGCAGCCATGCCGGCAGGACTTGGCCCGCCGGTTCAGCCGCCGCGATCCTCCCGGAACCGGGCCGTCACTACCGAATCCTCCCGCAGCACGCCCTCCAGCAGGGCGGCCGCATCCGGCGTTTCCGTCAGCGCCAGCACGCGCTCAAACCAGGGGCAGGTGCCGCGCACCCGTTCCAGGAACAGGCGGTCCAGCGCCTGGGCCAGGGGGGAGCGGCCGCCGCAGCAGGCACAGGCCACCGCATGGCTGGCGAAGGGCTGGAAGCGGGCCGTGGCCACCGCCCCGCCGATATCCGGGGCGCCCTCCGGCAGCAGCAGCGCGGCGGACGGGCCGGCGCGCAGCGCCTGCCGCAGCCCGGCCGCGTCGGGCAGGCTCAGCACAGGGATACGGGCATCGAGGTTCCAGACCATCCACTCGACATAAGGATATCTTTATGTCATTGTCCAGCCGTGGAAGAACTTCTCGCCCAGCTTCGTGCCGCCGCCGAGCCGACGCGCCTTCGCCTCCTGGCCCTCTGCGCCCGGGGGGCCTGGTGCGTGTCCGACCTCTGCGCCCTGCTCGGCCAGTCCCAGCCCCGCCTGTCGCGCCATCTTCGGCTGCTGACCGAGGCCGGGCTGCTGCACCGGATGCCGGAAGGGGCCAACGTCTATTTCCAGGTCCCCGCCGAGGCCGGCCTCGCCCACATGATCGCGGCGCGGCTGCCGGAGGAAGACGCGCAGCTCGCCGCCGACCGGCGCGCCGCGGCGCGGCTGGCGGCGGAGCGGGCGCGCGAGGCCTCCGAGACCTTCCAGCGCCAGGGCTCGGACTGGGACGAGATGCGTGCCCTGGGCCTGCCCGCCGCCGCCATCGAGGCGGCGCTGCTGGAGGCCCTGCCGGCACGCCCCGGGCGCCTGCTGGATATCGGCACCGGCACCGGTCGCCTGCTGGAGCTGACCGCCGGGCGGGCCGGGGCGGCCCCCGACACCGCCCTGGGCGTCGATGCCTCCCGCGCCATGCTGGCCCTGGCCCGCGCCAGGCTGGCCGAGCGCGGGTTGGCACAGCACTGCGCGGTGCGGCAGGCGGATATGTACCGGCTGCCGATCGCCGATTCCTCCTTCGACACCGTCACGCTGCAGATGGTGCTGCACTATGCCGAGGACCCAGCAGCGGTGCTGGCCGAGGCCGCCCGCGTGCTCGCGCCCGGCGGCCGGCTGCTGATCGCCGACCTCGCCCCGCATAAGCGCGGCGAGCTGCTGGCGCGGCAGGCGCATCGCTGGCCCGGCTTCGACGATGCCCAGATCGCCGGCTGGCTCGGCGCCGCCGGCTGCGCCCCGCTTCCCGCCCGGACGGCAGCCATGGGGGGGGAGGGGGCGCTGG
>NZ_BDLP01000114.1:0-12108 GCF_001950415.1 Roseomonas sp. TAS13 | reverse complement strand
GGCCTGGAGCTCCGTCGCGTCGGTGCCATAGGCGGCGGTGCGCGGCGCCTGGCCGGTCTCGCGCACCGCCAGCGCCACCAGCGGGTGCTCCTCCGGCAGTTCCGGCGCGCCAGGATCGGCCTGCATCTCCAGTGCCAGCCCGGCACGCTCCGCGGCCGCGCGCACCGCCGCCACGACCGGCGCCGGATCGATGCTGCGGGAATAGCGGAACTTGATGCGCGCCGTGGCACGGGGGACGGTGACGTTCACCGCCGTGCCGTGGTTGTCGATCAGCAGGTTGAAGTCGGAAAAGGGCGGGTCGTAGGCCGGGTCCTGCAACGCCGGATCGCTTCGCAGCCGGGCGAAGACCTCCCGCATCTCCGCCAGGAAGGGGATCAGCGCCCAGTTCGCGTTCACTCCCCGGGCGCCGGAGGAATGCGCCTGGATGCCCGTGGCGGTCGCGGTGAACATGACATTGGCGCGGTGGCCGCGCACGGGAACCAGGCTGGTCGGCTCCGCCACCACGATGCCGCGCGGCGCCGCGCGCCGGGCCAGTTCCGAACGCTGCGCCACGAGGCGGGCGCCCTGCTTGGTGGTTTCCTCGTCAGTGGTCAGCAGCAGGGTCACGGGGATGCCGGCGGGCAGGCCGCGCGCCGCGACCACGATGGCGGCCACCGGACCCTTCATGTCGGCGGCGCCCAGGCCGTGCAGGATGCCCGCCTCGTCCACCCGGCCCGACCAGGGGTCCTCCGTCCAGCCGGTTTCCGGCACCGTGTCCATATGGCCCGACAGGGCGAGGCCGCCGCCGGACAGCGGGCCGCGATGGGCCACCAGGACGCGCTTGGCCACGCCGGCGGCATCCGCATAGTCCAGCCGCTCGATCTCGAAGCCACGCAGCTCGGCCTCCAGCCGCTCGGCGACGGGCAGGTTGGAGAGGCTGGAGCGGCTGTCGATCCGCACCAGGTCGCGGGCCAGGACAGCCACGGCATCGGCCTCGGTCATGCTCTTCTCCTGCTGCTTCCGTGCCCCTTGTCTCGCGCCCGGTCCGGCGCATGGCAAGGCCCCTTGCCGGGAGGCGGGAGCCGCGCGAGGCTCCGCGCCCCATGAGCAACACAGCCTATCTCGACCCCCGCTCCGGCCAGCGCTGGCCGCTGGAACTGCCGCGCTGGTGCGGCGACGGCGGACAGCCGCTCTTCCTCACCGACCTGCCCGGCATCGGCCGCGACGACATCGCGCGCGGCGAGCGTTCGGTCTGGCGCTATGCCGCGGCGCTGCCCTTCGCCCCTCCCGCCCCGATTTCGCTGGGCGAGGGTTGCACGCCGCTGCTGGAGCGCCGCCTCGGCGCCGGTACGGCCCTGGTGAAGTGCGAATGGTTCATGCCCACCAGCTCCTTCAAGGACCGTGGCGCCTCGGTGATGCTTTCGCTGCTGCGGGAACAGGGGATCGGCGCGGTGCTGGAGGACTCCTCCGGCAATGGCGGCGCGGCCATCGCCACCTATGCGGCGGCGGGCGGGATGCGGGCGCGCATCCTGGTGCCGGAATCGACCTCGCCCGCCAAGACGGTGCAGTCTCGCGCCGCCGGGGCCGAGATCCAGCTCGTGCCCGGCACGCGGCAGGACTGCGCCGACGAGGCGCTGCGCCAGGGGCGGGAGCGCGAGTCCGGCACCTTCTACGCCTCGCACAACTGGCATCCCTTCTTCCTGCACGGCACCAAGACCCTGGCCTATGAGCTCTGGGAGGATCTCGGCTTCCGAGCGCCGGACAATATCGTGATCCCCTGCGGCGCCGGCTCCAACGTGCTGGGCTGCTGGATCGGCTTCGCGGAGCTGCTGCGGGCCGGGCAGATCGCGCGGATGCCGCGCCTCTTCGCCGTGCAGCCGGCGAATTGCGCGCCCATCGCCCGCGCCGCGCTCGGCGCCCCGCCGGCTGAGCCGCGCCCGACCATCGCCGAGGGCACCGCCATTGCCGCGCCGATCCGCCTGCCGGAGGTCGTCCAGGCCTTGCGCGAAACGCATGGCGGCGCTGTCATTCTGGAGGAAGAGGAGATCGCCCGGGCCACGCTCGAACTGGCGGGGCGGGGCCTCTATGCCGAGCCGACCAGCGCGCAGGCGGCGGCAGGCTTCGGCCGGTTGCTGCGGGAAGGGCGCATCGGCGCGGCGCAGAGCACGGTGCTGCTGCTGACCGGCACGGGGGTGAAGGCCACGCCGCGGATCGCGGAACTGCTTGGGCTCACCGTCTGACGAACAAGATGGACACGAGGTAACCGGGGAGAAAGGAAACACCCGGCAGTCCTCTATATATCAGTGGGCGTCAGCAGCCCGGTCGCTTCTCCGGAGGCCGTTCTTCGTTCCGGCCGGGACGGACTCTCGGAGATATGTCGCCCATGCTCAGGCGCTGGTTGTCCCTTCTCTACGTCCAGGTCCTCGTCGCCATCGTCCTCGGCGTTCTGGTCGGCGCCCTCTGGCCGGAGACCGGCGCGGCGATGAAGCCGCTGGGCGACGGCTTCGTGAAGCTGATCAAGCTGGTCATCGCCCCTGTGGTCTTCTGCACCGTGGTGCACGGCATCGCCTCGGTGAACGATGCGCGCTCGGTGGGCCGCGTCGGCATCAAGGCGCTGTTCTACTTCGAGGTGATCTCGACCTTCGCCCTGGTGATCGGCCTCTTCGTGGCCAAGGTCTTCGGCACCGGCAGCGGCTTCAACATCGACCCGTCGCAGCTCAACGCCAGCGCCATCCAGGCCTATGCCCAGCAGGCGGCCAAGGACAGCGTCGCGGCGCATCTGATGGCGATCATCCCCGACACCTTCATCGGCGCCTTCGCCAATGGCGACCTGCTGCAGGTGCTGCTGCTGGCGGTACTGACCGGCTTTGCCATCAATGCCCTGCCGGAGCGTTTCCGCGCGCCCACCGCGGCGGCGATCGACGGCATGGCGCGGGTCTTCTTCGGCATCGTCGCGATCGTGGTGAAGGTGGCGCCGATCGGTGCCTTCGGCGCCATGGCCTTCACCATCGGCGCCTATGGCATCCGCTCCCTGCTGCAACTGGGCGAGCTGGTGGGGACCTTCTACATCACCTCGGCGCTCTTCGTGCTGGTGGTGCTGGGCTTCGTCGGCTGGCTCTGCGGCTTCTCGATCCTGCGCTTCGTCAACTACATCCGCGAGGAGCTGCTGATCGTGCTCGGCACTTCCAGCAGCGAGAGCGTGCTGCCGCAGATCATGCGCAAGATGGAGGCGCTGGGCTGCTCGCCCAAGGTGGTCGGCATCACCGTGCCGCTCGGCTATTCCTTCAACCTCGACGGCACCAACATCTACATGACGCTGGCCACGATGTTCCTGGCCAATGCCACCAACACCCATCTGAGCTGGGGGCAGGAACTGACCATCCTGCTGGTGGCGATGCTGACCTCCAAGGGCGCCTCGGGCGTGACCGGGGCGGGCTTCATCACCCTGGCGGCCACGCTGTCGGTCATCCCGGACATCCCCATCCAGGCCCTGGCCGTGCTGGTCGGCATCGACAAGTTCATGAGCGAGGTCCGCGCCCTGACCAATCTCGTCGGCAACGGCGTGGCCTGCGTGGCGATCAGCCGCTGGGAGGGCGAGCTGGACCCGGTTCGGCTGCGCGAGGCCCTGCACGGCATTCCCGTCGCCGGGATCGGTACGGAGGAACGCGGGACCCTGCCGCTGCCGGACCGCGACGGAGTGCGCCGCCCGGCGGAGTGAGGGCAGGGCCTGCATGCCGCCCCGGCCGGGCGCCGGGCCTCCGGAGCATTCCGGCGGCCCTTCGCGCTTTCTTCCGCAAAACTGATCCGGACCGGGGAAATCCCATGTCCCGCCGCATTGTGTCCGGAAACGCAGTCCCGCCACCCTTGTTTAGCTATTCTCCGGTGAGAAGGGTTCTCGGGACCCGCTCGGAAAAGGAATGGAATGGCGCAGGACACCAAGGAAAGGGCCCGCTTCTACCGGGAAACGCTGCAGGCGTCCCGCGAAGGCGGTGTCCGGTTCGCCCAGGAAATCCTTTCGGATATGGACCGGGGGGAGATGACGAAGGTCCTCGCCCGGGCCACGGCCGGGGTCCGGGAACATCTGGCCGGGGCCCTGGGCTGCACGCCGCCCGAGGTCGTGGACTGCGCCGACGCCTTCACCGAGGCGGCCGTGGTGGAATGGACGCGCATCCGGGCCGCCATGGGAAGCATGCGGAGCGGGATGGCCTGAAGCCCGGAAGGGTGGCAGGTCCGCTCCGGCAACGGCCGTTTCCCGGCCTTACCTTCTCCATTCCGGCGCGAGGACTTCCATGACCATCACCGTGGCGCAGGCGGATTACGGCGACCCGGTCCAGGCCGGCGCGATCGCCCGGCTGATGCGGGAATACGCCCTCGACCCGATGGGCGGCGGCAAGCCCCTGCCGGACGGCGTCGCGGAGGGCCTGGCCGCGGAACTGGCCCGGCGGCCCCAGGCCCTGACCCTGCTGGCCCATGCGGAGGGCGAGGCGGCGGGGCTGCTGAACGCCTTCGAGGGCTTCTCCACCTTCGCCGGGCGGCCCCTGCTGAACCTGCACGACGTGGTGGTGTCCCGCCGCTTCCGGGGGCGGGGGATCGGCCGGATGCTGCTGGCCGAGGCCGAGCGGATCGCGCGGGAACGGGGCTGCTGCAAGATCACGCTGGAGGTGCTGGAAGGGAACCGGGTGGCCCGCGCCGCCTATGAAAAGGCGGGTTTCGGCGCCTATGTGCTCGACCCCGCCGCCGGCCGGGCGCTGTTCTGGCAGAAGCCCCTATAGGCGCCGGCGGTCCGGCGCCGCCCCATCACTCGGCCGCCACCACGCCGACCTCGCGGCGCGCCTCGCCCCGCCCGCCGCCGGCGCAGAGCAGCGACAGTCCCAGCAGCAGCGCCACCAGCGGCAGCACCAGCACGGCATAGCCGGCATCCAGCAGCATGCCCACCGGCACGGGGATCAGGGCGCTGCCCAGCGGCAGGCCGGAGGAGATGAAGCCGAAGACCTTGCCGATCTGCCCGGGCGGCGAGGCCTCCTTCACCATCACGTCGCGCGGGGTGCGGGAAGCGCCGAGCGCCGTACCGGCCGCCACCACGATGATGGGCTGCAGGATGTCCGGCAGCGGCAGGGCGCCGAGCAGGAGCAGCAGCGCCATGGAAAGCAGCGTCAGCCCCACCACGAAGACCAGGTGCCGCCGCGACCGGTCGGCATACCACCCGCCCAGCAGCACCCCGGCCGAATTGCCGATCATGTAGCCGGTCAGCGCCCAGGACGCGACCTCCAGCGGCGTGCCCCAGATCTGGCCCAGCACCGGGATCAGGAAGGACTGGATGCCGGAGCTGGCCATGGAGGACAGCAGGAAGAAGGCGAAGAAAAGCAGCATCGGCCGCGACAGCAGCAGGTTGCCGCCCGCGCCGGCATTCGTGGCGGTGCGGGCGGTGCGGGGCTTCGCCTGGTCCGCCAGGATGCGGGACTGCCAGAGGATCGCCGCCACCACCGGCACGCCCAGCAGCCCGACCAGCGCCAGCGTGGCGCGCCAGCCCATCAGGTCCGACAGGGTCAGCACCACGACCGGCGCCAGGGCGAAGCCGAGATTGCCGGTGAAGGTGTGGAGCGAGAAGGCGCGGCCCATGCGGTGGCCGCTGACGCTGCCGGCCAGGATGGCGTAGTCGGCCGGATGGATCACGCTGTTGCCGATGCCCGACAGCAGCGCCAGCAGCAGCACCGCCCAGAAGCCCGGGGCGAGGCCCATGGCGGAGATCGAGAGCGCCATCAGCAGCGTGCCGCCGACCAGGAAGGGGCGTGCGCCGTGCCGGTCCACCAGGAAGCCGACCGGCGTCTGCAACGCGGCGGTCACGCCGCTCATCAGTGCCAGCGCCAGGCCGAGCGTGGCATAGGAGACGCCGAACTCATCGCGCCACAGCGGAAACAGCGGCGCGAGGCAGAGCATGTAGAAATGCGACAGGAAATGCCCGGTGCAGATCAGCCCGATCGCAGGCCAGTCCCTGGAGCCACGGTCGGGGGAGGCATGGTCGGGGAAGGCGGGGGCGGTGCGTTCCCCGGGCGGGGCTTCCGGATCGGCGGACATGTCGCGCGCAGGCTGCGCCGCGGCCGGGCAGCAGTCAACTCGGCACCGTATCGTCCACGCCTTCGGGGCTGCCGCCCGGGGCGCCGGCGCCTTCCCCGGTCAGCGAGCGCCAGCGTTCGATCGGCAGGGGGCGGCCGATCAGCCAGCCCTGGATCTCCTCGCAGCCCTCGGCGCGCAGGGCGCGGGCCTGCTCCTCCGTCTCCACCCCCTCGGCGGTGACGGGCAGGCCGAGGCTGCGGGCCAGGGCCAGCGTGCCGCGCACGATGGCGGCGGAGGTCGCGTCCTCGGCCATGGTGGCGATGAAGCCGCGGTCCAGCTTCAGCCGGCCGAAGGGGAAGGCGCGCAGCGTCATCAGCGAGGAATAGCCGGTGCCGAAATCGTCCAGGGTGATCCCCACCCCCATGCCGCGCAGCGCGCTCAGCGTGGCCTGCACCTGCCCGACATCGCGCAGCAGCAGGCCTTCGGTGACCTCCAGCTCCAGCCGCTCCGGCGGCAGGCCGGAACTGCGCAGCGCGCGGTGGACGACGGCCACCAGATCCCCCTGCTGTACCTGTACCGGAGAGACGTTGACCGCGAGGCGGAGCGGGCGGCCCCAGCACGCCGCCTCGGCGCAGGCGGTCCGCAGCACCCATTCGCCGATCTCCAGGATGGTGCCGGAGCGTTCGGCGGAGGGGATGAAGACATCCGGGGACAGCAGGCCACGCTCGGGGTGGCGCCAGCGCAGAAGGGCCTCGAAGCCGACGATCCGGGGCAGGGACTCCGCGTCCACGGTTGCCCCAGAAGCCTCCCCAAGGGTTTCGCCAGGAGCTGCCCGGGGCGGATCGAGCGCCGCCTGCGGCTGCCAGGCGAGCTCCAGCTGCCCCTGCGGCACGGCCTGCCGCAGGTCCTGCTCCAGCGAGCGCGCGTCGCGGATCTCGCGGTCCATCTCGAAGGAGAAGCTGGACCAGCCGTTCCGCCCGGCGAGCTTGGTGCGGTAGAGGGCGGTGTCGGCACATTCCAGCAGCCCGCTGGCATCCGCCGCGTCGGTTGGGAAAAGGGCGAGCCCCGCCGAGGCGGAAACGATGCCCTCCCGCCCATCGCCCAGGTCGTAGCTGCGGCGCAGCAGGGTGATCAGCCGCGTGGCGAGGCGCTGGATCGTCTCGGCGGCGCGGGCGGCATCCTCCGGCAGGCCGGACTGCACCACCACGAACTCGTCCCCGCCCAGCCGCGCCACCAGGTCCCCGGGGCGCGCGGCGGCCTGGATGCGCTCGGCCACCTGCAGCAGCAGCTGGTCCCCCGCCCGGTGCCCCCAGCGGTCGTTGATGCTCTTGAACCCATCGAGGTCCAGGTACAGCACCCCGACCCGCTGCCCCGTTTCGCGCGCCGCGCCGAGGCTTTCCTCCAGATGCTTCTGCAGGCGCCAGCGGTTGGCGAGGCCGGTCAGGGAGTCCTTTTCCGCCAGCCGGCGGACCTGCTCCTCGGCTTCCCGCTCCCGCGTGATGTCCTGCAGCACGCCGCGGATGGCCGCTGGGCGGCCCTGCGCGTCGCGCTGCAGGCGGAACTCGATCCAGCACCAGGCGGTGGTGCCGTCGGCGCGACGGATGCGCCTTTCGCTGCGCAGGTTGCGCTCCGGTTCCGCCAGAAGGCGGCGCCAGACATGCCGCACGTCCTTGTGGCCCTCGGGGTCGAGGTGGTCGAGGATCCAGGAGAGCGGGCGCATGGGCTGCCGGGGATCGGTGCGGAACAGCCGGTGGACGCCCTCGCTCCAGGTGACGCGGCGGGTCGCGAGATCGAGCGAGAACTCCCCGATCTGCGCCACGGCATGGGCGAGGCGGAGATCCTGCTCCGCCTCCATGAGCCGGTGCACCGTGGCGGCGCGCGCCCGGCCATGCCGCCGCAGGGCCAGGGTGATGCCGGTCATGGCCACGGCCAGCGCCACCAGGGCGGCCAGGCAGGCCAGGCTGATCTCCCGCCAGCGGCGCATCGTCTCCGCCGCGGAAAGGCTGACGGTGACATGGGCCGTGAAAGGCGGCACCGGGCTGGTGGCTGTCAGCCAGTCCTGCCCGCTCCAGCTCGCCAGCCCGGTGGCGGGGGTGTCACGCGTGCCGGTGATCCGGCTCAGCAGATCGGGACTGCCACGCTGTGCCAGCACGGTCTGGATCGGGCCCTGCTGCTGCAGACGGACGGCGGAGGGTTGCAGGGCCAGCAGCCCATCAAAGGATTCCAGCAGCGCCGTGGCCTGCAGGATCATTCCTACCCCGTACTGTCCGGCGCCGGAAGGCGGGCGCAGCAGCGCGAGGAAACGAGGTGGCCGGTCCTGCGGCAGGGTGATGAGCCGGGACGGCGTTCCTGGCGAGGCCAGGGCGGGCGGGACGGTGGGTGAGGGCACGGACAAGGCACCGAGGGCCCCTTCCAGTTCCGGGTTCTCGAAGGTGGACGCGATCACCGTGCCCTGCCGGTCCCGCAGGAAGACCCCCACTTCCCCCGGCAGCATCTGGCAGCACCCTATCATCCGGCGAAGCGCCGCATCGTCCGGCAACGGGCCGTGGGGCGGCAGGTCGGATTGCAGGAGGGACAGGGCATTGTCCGCACTCCGCAGCACCTGCTGGACCTGCCCGGCCATGCCCTGCGCGATGACCCTGGCTTCGGCCCGCAGGCTGTCCAGCAACAGGTCCCGCACCGTGCTGATCCCGATGCAGGCGCCCACCAGCATGACGAGGGACGCGACCAGGGCCACCCAGGGCATGGCCTCCACGACCAGACCGCCGGGGGCCGGGCCCGCCAACGCCTGCGCGCCACCCGCCACAGGCAGGAACCCGGCCCCGTCGCGCAGGACAGGGCCGGGTCTGGCAGTTTCATGGGGTGGCTGGGACGGTATGGACCGGATTTCCTCTCGCGTCCTGGCGGGAGGCCCGTGCCCCGCACCGTCCCAGGATATCAGAAGCCCGGGACGTCAGGCCACCGGGACATCAGACCTCGTCATCATAACTGCCTGTATCGCTTGTATCATAGCCGGAGGCGTCATCCTGCCCCCAACCGGCATCTTGTGACGATGCCGCATCATTTTGGCTCCAGCCCGTGTCCTGGGCGCCATAGGCATCGTTCTGCCCGGCCGGGTCCGTCCAGGGAGAGGAAGCCGGGGTGGCCACCGCATCCTGGCCGAAGGCGCCGCCCGTGGCATCGTCCACCACGCTCGCCGCATGCGCCTCGTGGCCCGAGAACATGTTCATCAGCGCATTGCCGAGGACCATGCCGCCCGCCACGCCCGCCGCCGTGGTCAGTGCGGTGCCGAGGAAGCCCGAGCCGCTACGGCCCGGCTGCAGCATCTGCTGCGGCGCATAGCCGTTCGGCATGGCCATGGGCTGCGGCGGCGGCGACATCGGCCGCGCCGGCACCGGCTGGCGCTGGCCGCCGCCGAACATGCCGCCGAACAGCCCGCCCCGATTGCCACCCTGGGCCTGCGCCGCCTCCACCTGCTGGCGTGCGTTGTCGAGCTCCCATTCCAGCTGCTGGATGCGGTTCTGCGCCTGTACCAGAGCGGCCTCCTGCACAAAGGCCGTCTGGGTGATTCGGTAGCGCGCCTCGGGATAGCGGGCGAAAAGGTCCTGGATCAGCCGGTCCGCCTCGGGGTCCACGGGCGGAAGGCTGGAGGGTGCCCGGGTCGAGGGCACGCTGCCGCCCCACGGGCTGGCCGGGCGCGCCGCCTGGGCCTCGGCCCCCGAAACGCGCGTGACGTAGTCCGTGATGATGCGACGCTCTTCCTCGGTCATCGTTCCATATGCTCCGATCTGCCGCCACGGGGCGCATGCGCCCGCCGATGCAGAGAACGCGGAGTTGGACCAGAACGCGGCGGCTTTCAATCCAATTCTAACAAGAAGTTAACGTTTGATACGAATACGGCGGCTTTTTCATCCGCTGGCCATCTCCGCCGCCATCTTCACCCCTGGACGCCGGTTCACTCCGGGGCTGGACCGGAGATCCGGGGCGGAAGGCCCAGCCGGCCCCATTCGATCGCCGGGCAGCGGTCCATGACGCAAACCACTCCGGCCGCGCGCGCCCGCTCCGCCGCAGCCTGGTCCACGACCCCGAGCTGCAGCCAGACCGCCGGGGCGCCGAGCCGGATCGCCTCGTCCACCACCGCCCCGGCATCCTCCGAGCGCCGGAAGACATCCACGAGGTCGAGCGGCGCGGCCTCCTCCAGGCCCGCCACGGCGGCCACGCCATGCAGCGTCCGGCCCGCCAGGGCGGGATTGACCGGCACCGCGTCGTAGCCCCGGTCGAGCAGAAAGCGGAACACGCCGTTCGACGGCCGCCCTGGCCGGTCCGAAGCGCCCACCACCGCGATGCGGCGCGTGCGCAACAAGAGGTCGCGCACCGCCTCGTCGCTCATCCCGTCCAGGCCCATTCGCCTTTCCTCCACCTTCGTTTCGCCATACCGGCCCGCTAGGAATGGGCCAGTATGGAGGTGAACATGCGACGCGCGAACGGGTTCACCCCGCGACCGGCTTCCCGGGGAACTTCCCCGGGGACTGCCCCGGGATGGGGCCTGCCGGCCGTCCTGCTGCTCGGGCTGCTGGCCACGCTGCTGGCCTGGTGGTGGCCGAACCGGGCGCAGCTCGGCGACCTGCCGATGCCGGCGGAGCGGCTGAACAGCGTCTCCTTCGCCCCCTTCCGCACCGGGGACAGCCCGCTGCGCGGCATCTTCCCCAGCGCGACGGAGGTCGAGGAGGACATGCGCCTGATCGCTCCGCGCGTCCGGGGCATCCGCACCTATGCCAGCATCGAGGGCGACTACGACGTGGCCGCCATCGCCGCGCGCAACGGGCTGAAGCTCTGGCAGGGCGCCTGGCTGAGCGGCACGCTGGCGAACAACGAGCGCGAGGTGGCGCGGCTGATCGAGAGCGCCAACCGCCATCCGGAGACGGTGGAGCGCGTGGTCGTCGGCAACGAGGTGCTGCTGCGCCGCGACCTGCCGCCCGCCGCGCTGATCGGCTACCTCGACCGCGTGCGGGCCGCTGTGCGGCAGCCCGTGACCTATGCCGATGTCTGGGAGTTCTGGCAGCAGTTCCCGGAGGTGGCGAGGCATGTGGACATCGTCACCATCCACATCCTGCCCTATTGGGAGGACGAGCCGCTCGATGTCGAGGCGGCGATCGCCCATACCCGCGACATCGTCCATCGCATGCGGGCGCTCTTTCCCGGCAAGCCCATCGCCATCGGCGAGGTCGGCTGGCCCAGCGCCGGCCGCTGGCGCGAGGGGGCGGTGCCCTCCACAGTGAGCCAGGCGCGCTTCCTGCGGGAGTTCGCGGCGCTGAGCCGGGAGGAGGGCTTCGACTACAACGTCATCGAGGCCTTCGACCAGGTCTGGAAGTACAAGAGCGAGGGCACGGTCGGCGCCGCCTGGGGCCTCTGGACCGCCGACCGGCAGCCGAAATTCGCCCTCTCCGGCCCGGTGCGGGAGAACGCGCTCTGGGGCTGGTATGCCGGGGCGGCGGCGCTGCTGGGCCTCGGCCTCCTCGCCGCCACCGCCCGCGCCTTTCCCGCCGCGCCGCGCGCACCGCTGGCGCTGCTGGCCCTGGCGCTGGGCAACGCGCTGGCCTTCGCCTGGTGCGGCGGCGTGCCCTATGCCTTCGACGAGCACCTGATGCTGGCGGTCACGGCGAACCTCGCCGGGCAGGCGCTGCTGGCGGCGCTGCTGCTGCGCCGGGCGGGGCAGGTCCTGTCCGGCCTGCCGGTGGAGATGCCGCGCACCGGCGCCCAGGCGACGGCCTCGGTCCGGGCGCTGCTGCGCGGGCGGCTGCGCTGGCGGGACTGGCGCGGCTTCGCCTTCGACGACCTGTCCTTCGTCTTCCTCTGGACAGCGATGGTCCTCCAGCTCCTGCTGCTCTTCGATCCGCGCTACCGCGACTTCCCGTTCCCCACCTTCGCCGTGCCGCTGGTCGCGGTCGTCGCCCGGGCGCTGCTGCGCGACCTGCCCCTGCGCGGCGGCGGCTGGGCGGAGGCCTGGGCGGGCGGCACCCTGGCCCTGGCGGCGCTGGCCAGCGCGTGGCGCGAGGGGCCGGAGAACCTCCAGGC
>NZ_BDLP01000113.1:0-12153 GCF_001950415.1 Roseomonas sp. TAS13 | reverse complement strand
TGCAACAACTGGCGCAGCCGCGTGCCGACGGAGCCGGAACCGCCGGTGACCAGGATCCGGCGCCCGGCCAGCCGCGCCGCCGCCGCATCGCGGTGCAGCTCCACGTTGCGGGTCATGGCGAGTTCCAGCGGGTCCTCGTCCAGCCCGCCCTCGGCTGCCCTGGCGGCCAGGAGACGGCGCGTCAGGACCTTCAGGGCCTCCGTCGTCGCCGCGTCAAGGCCGGCGCGGCCATCGGGCGCCAGGGCGATGATTTCTTGAATCAGGTCAGCGCTGCTTTGCGGCATCGAATCAATCGCCCTGCTGGAGCAACGTGTCATGCACAAGGACAGTGCGGCACGAAGACTTTGTAACGCTCAGTTTCCGCAGTGCAGCATACATGGTCTCACCAAGTAAAGTCGTATTAATTAGATTTAGGGAATCGCACGAAACCGGGCGGGCACAGCGGCCATTAACCGGGATCATTCCCAAAATGATCTTCACTTTCCCGTTTTCTGGGATAAACACCTTTCTCCGGCCGCGTTTCCGCGACCGGAAGCGAAAGGCGGATCGTCAGGCCTTCGGCCCGGTCCAGGCGGAGAAGCCTTTCTCCAGGTTGAACAGCCGCCCGGGATCGTAGCCGGCCGTGGCCAGGGCGCGGATGACAGCCGCGCTCCGCATGCCGGACTGGCAGTAGACCAGCACGTCGCGGTCCCGTGGGATATCGCCCAGCACGCCGGCGGCGGCGGTGCCCTGTTCCCGCAGCGCGCCGATCGCCTCGTCGATCAGCGGCTTGGGGATGCGCAGGGCATCCGGCAGGGTCCCGCCCATCCATTCCGGCGGATTGCGGACGTCGAGCAGCACCATCTCCGGCCCCGCCTCCAGGCGGGCCAGGGCCTGGGCGGCGGAAAGCCCCTGCCCGACCACGGGCGCGGAGCAGACCATCTGCACCTCCCGCAGCACGATCTCGGAGCGCGGCTTGCTGCAACAGGGACAGTCGGGCGCCTTGGCCACGGTGACGGTGCCGAAGCTCAGGTCCAGCCCGTCATAGACCAGCATCCGCCCGATCATCGGCGTGCCGATGCCGGTGAGCAGCTTGATCGCCTCGGTCGCCTGCAGCGCGCCGATCACGCCCGGCAGCACGCCCAGCACCCCGGCCTCGGCGCAGTTGGGCGCGAGTTCGGTCGGCGGTGGCTCGGGGAAGAGGCAGCGGTAGCAGGGGCCGACCCGGGCATCGAAGACGCTGAGCTGCCCGTCGAAGCGCAGCACGCCACCATAGACGTTGGGGATGCCGAGCCTGGTGCAGGCATCGTTGACGAGATAGCGCGTCGGGAAGTTGTCGGTCCCGTCGATCACCACGTCATAGCCGGCGATCAGGTCCAGCGCGTTGTCCACGGTCAGGAAGACGTCGTGCCGCTCGATCACCAGGTCCGGGTTCAGGTCGGTCATGCGCGCGGCGGCGCTTTCCGTCTTCTGCCGGCCCAGGGTGGAATAGCCGTGCGCCACCTGGCGCTGGAGGTTGGTCTCCTCCACCACATCCGGGTCCACCAGCCCGATGCGGCCGACGCCCGCGGCGGCGAGGTAGAGGGCGGTGGGGCAGCCCAGCCCGCCGGCGCCGATCAGCAGCACGCTGCCGGCCTTCAGCCGGCGCTGCCCCTCGATGCCGAATTCCGGCAGGATCAGGTGACGACCGAAGCGCCGCAGCTCCGCGGCGCTGAGGTCCGGCAGCGGAGCATCCGCGAGGCGCGCGCTCATCCGCCGGCGATGCTCGCCAGGATGCGGATCTCGTCCTTGCCGTCGACCGGCGTGTCCAGCCCGTTCAGCAGGCGGATGTCCTGCCCGTTCTTGAAGACCATCACGAAGGGCCGGAGCCGATTCGCGGTGAAGAGATGGCCCCGCATCTCCGGCAGGTCGTCCACCAGGCTGTCCAGCACCGACTGGACGGTGTCGCCCTCGACCGTGACCTGTGCCTGCTGGGCTGTGTATCGGCGGAGCGAACTCGGCACCAGGATAACCGGCATGGAACCCCTTTCGGAACGTGCCAGGGTCCCTGCCGGCCGCTGCACGGCTTCCGGCGGCGACGCCTCGCGGAGAGGCGCCAGGGCCACCGGCATTCATGCCGGGCGGGCGGGGACCCAATGATCAGAAGCACCTATAGAGCGACGGCGTGTCGAAATCTGCAACCAAAATCTCGATTAAATTGACACATAACTACTTGATGTGAATTAAGAGTGATTAACAACGCCGTTGCTCCGGGTCATCCATGGCCCGGTTCAGGATCGGCCCAGGGTCCTCACATTCGCCGCGACACGGCGGCGGGCGGGGGCCATCGCGGCATTGGCGATCTGCCGCGCATCGGCACCCTGCAGCGCCTTGCGGCCCGCATCCATCCAGCCCTGGGTGAAGGCGCGCTGCTTCTCCAGCGCCATGGCCGTCAAGGCCGGGGCGGCCGTGGCAGGTTCCGCCCAGAGGCTGGCCGAACGGAGGGTGAAGACCCACCCGGCCTGCCAGGCGAACAGGCTCCAGCGTGTCATCTCGGCGAAGGCCCCGATGGGGTCCGCTGGGTTCGGTGCGATTTTGGGCATGGGTGCCTTCCTACAGGTTCGGCTACAGCGCCGCCAGGATCGTTTCGGCCTTGCTGGCCTCGAAGGCGCCCGGAGCCTCGATCCCCACATGCGCCACCTTGCCGTCGCGGGCGATCAGGGCGAAGCGCTGGCAGCGCACCCCCATGCCGCGGGCGCCCAGGTCCATCTCCAGCCCCAGCGCGCGGGTGAAGGCGGCGGAACCGTCGGCGAGCATGGCGATCTCCTCGCCCAGGCCCTGGTCGCGGGCCCAGGCGGCCATGACGAAGGCGTCGTTCACCGCCATGCAGGCGATCGCATCGACGCCCTTGGCGCGCAACGCCTCCGCCTGCTCCTTGAAGCCCGGCAGGTGGCGGGCGGAGCAGGTGGGGGTGAAGGCGCCGGGGACGCCGAACAGCACCACCGTCCGGCCGGCGAAGAATTCCGCGGTGTCCTGCTCCTGGGGTCCGTCCGGGGTGGCGCGCATGAGCCTGACCGAGGGGATCGTGTCGCCGGGCTGAATGGGCATGGGCTTCCTTTCCTGCGGGATGCGCCCCGATGGGACTGTGGGGCGCCTGTGCGGATGCGGCGCGAGCGGAGCCGGGCTGTCAAGCGCCAGCCCCCCGGCGAAGCTGTGCCGCCAGCCTTCCGGAACCGCCCGGAACGCCGCCCCGGAGGCGCCTTCGCCCGCATCCGCCAGGACCGTGCTGAAAACACGATGGCGGAGACGGCTTGTCGCCACAGGCCGCTTGCGGGCGACCGGGGAGCCCGCCACATTCAGGGGCGATGGCGAGGCACGCACGAGACGACGACACCCCCGATTTTCCCGAGGACGCGCCCGAGGGAGGCAAGGACACGCCTGCCCGCCGCCCGGCCCGGCGGCGGAGCCGGAAGGACCGCGACCAGGGCATCCGCCTGCCCGACAGCACCTCCCTGACCGGGCAGGTCCTGATCGCCATGCCCAGCATGCAGGACCCGCGCTTCGCCCGCAGCGTGATCTGCCTCTGTGCCCATTCCTCGGACGGCGCGATGGGCATCGTGCTGAACAAGGCCATCGAGAACCTGTCCTTCGACGACCTGCTGAAGCAGCTCGACGTGGCGCCGGTGCCGCCGCAGCGGCGCATCGCGCTGCATGCCGGCGGGCCGGTGGAGGGCGGGCGCGGCTTCGTGCTGCACACGGCGGACTGGTCCAGCGAGGGCAGCCTGCAGGTCGATCCCGAGCTGGCCCTGACGGCGAGCGTGGACATCCTCAAGGCCATCGCCGGCGGCGGCGGGCCGCGCCGGGGCTTGCTGGCCCTGGGCTATGCCGGCTGGGGACCGGGGCAGCTGGAGGAGGAGCTGCAGCAGAATGCCTGGCTCAACGTGTCCCCGGACGAGGCGCTGATCTTCGAGGAGGAGGAGAACGACGCCAAGTGGCGCCGGGCGCTGGCCAAGCTCCGCGTGGACCCGCTCCTCCTGGTGAGCATCGCCGGGCGGGCCTGACCGCGCCAGGGCGGGCCGCTGCGCGGCATCCGGCCCCGGCCCGTTCCGCCACACCCGACAGGAACCGGCGCCGCCGCGGGCCGATGACACCCCGTTCATGTTGTGCGGCCATGCCAAACGTGGAAAACCCCCGTCCCCGGGGGGGCATTCCTGGGAGGGAGCCACGCTCCTTGCCCCCCTCCCGCCCCTGACGTGCCCCTGACATGAAGGAGCCGCGCCGCCCCATGGCCCTCGCCCCACGCCGCCCCGTCCTGTCCCTGCTCCGTGACTTCCTGGACCACAGCGCCTCGGGCAGCCTGGTCCTCATGGCTGCCGCCGCCCTGGCGCTGATCGTGGCCAATACCGGCCTGGCACCGGCCTATTTTCACGCGCTGCACGCCTATATCGGCGGCCTCAGCCTGCTGCACTGGATCAATGACGGGCTGATGGCGGTCTTCTTCCTGCTCGTCGGGCTGGAGATCAAGCGCGAGATGCTGGACGGCCAGCTCGCCAGCTGGGGCCGCCGCACCCTGCCCGGCATCGCCGCCCTGGGCGGCATGGCGGTGCCGGCGCTGATCTATGTCGGCTTCGCCCATGGCGATCCGGAGGCGCTGCGCGGCTGGGCCGTGCCCGCCGCCACGGATATCGCCTTCGCCCTGGGGGTGATCTCCCTGCTGGGGCAGCGCGTGCCGGCCTCGCTGAAGATCTTTCTCGCGGCCCTCGCGATCCTCGACGACCTCGGCGCCGTGGTGATCATCGCGATCTTCTATACGGACAGCCTGTCGCTGCTGGCGCTGGGCGCCGATGGCGTGATCCTGGTGCTGCTCTTCCTGCTCAACCGGGCCGGGACACGGCAGCTCTGGCCCTATCTGCTGCTTGGCGTGCTGCTCTGGTTCTTCATGCTGCAATCGGGCGTGCATGCCACGCTGGCGGGCGTGCTGCTGGCGCTCTGCATCCCCCTGCGCCACCGCCCGGGTGGCGCCGACGACACGGCGAACTCGCCGCTGCACCGGCTGGAGCACGGGTTGACCCGCTGGGTGAACTTCCTGATCCTGCCCATCTTCGGCTTCGCCAATGCCGGCGTCTCCTTTGTTGGCATGAGCCCGGAGGCCCTGCTCGGCCCCGTCTCGCTCGGCGTCGGGCTGGGCCTCTTCATCGGCAAGCAGATCGGTGTCTTCGGCGGGGCCTGGCTGGCCGTGAAGCTCGGCGTGGCGGAACGCCCGGCCGGGGCGACATGGCCGCAGATCTACGGCACCGCCCTGCTCTGCGGCATCGGCTTCACCATGAGCCTCTTCATCGGCCTCCTCGCCTTCCCCACGCATCCGGAAATGCAGGACGCGGTGAAGATCGGCGTGCTCGGGGGTTCGGTGGTCTCCGCCCTCTGCGGCGCCGCCCTGCTGCGCGTCACAGGACGGGCGCTGGATGCGCGGGGCGAGGCGGTCCGGGTCTCCTGAGGCGCCGCTCCCCTGACCCGGGGGCAAGGCCCTGCCCCGCCCCCGATACCCCCGCTCCGCCAGGACCCTGAGCGTCCTGGGCCTCCTCTCCGTGGGCACTCGCCGCATCCGCGCGGCGCCCGCTCCAGGCGGGGTCCCGGGGAGGCCCTTGCCTCCTTGAGCGGAGAGGGTGTGGGAGAGGCAGCGCCTCACCCACGGACGGGGCAGCGCCGGATCAGGCGCGGCGCAGGTTCCACAGGTACGGGTTCGGCCCCTGCAGCACGCCGGAAAGATCGGCGCGGAAGCCGGTCTGCAGCACGAAGATGCCGGTGGGCGCGAAGGGCACGCTGTTCCAGCTCGTCTCCTGCACGCGGCGGAGCGCCAGGGACTGCGCCTGGGCATCCGGGGCATAGAGCCAGTGGTCGATTGCCTCCTCGGTGGCCGGGTCCTCGGGCCAGCCGAACCAGGCCTTCTCCCCATTGCCGCGGATGGCGAAGTTCACCGCCGGGTTGGCGATGGAGCCGGAGGGGGCGTTGGTGGGCAGGATGTTCCAGCCGCCCTCGCCCGGCTTCGCCTTGCTGGTCCGGCGGGCGAGCACGCTGGCCCAGTCCGTCTCCACCAGATCCACGTCGAAGCCGAGCTGGCGCATCAGCTGCGCGGCCAGTCGCCCCTGCGGCGCGATGGCGGCGAAGTCGGAGGCGTTGATGATCACCACCTTCGCCCCCTCCACCCCGGCGGCGCGGATGATCTTCCGGGCCGATTCCAGGTCCGGCGCCACGGGCGCATGGCTCTCCACACCCGGCAGGGTGCAGGGGAGCATGGCATGGCATTCCGCCCAGTCGCCCGGGGCGGCGACGGAGGCCATGAAATCCGGCTGCGCCACAAGGTCGCGCACGGCGCGGCGCACCTCCGCCTTGTTGAAGGGCGGGTGCAGCTGGTTGAAGCGCATGATCCCGAGGAAGCCCATCGGGTCATAGACCTGGAAGGCCAGCCTCGGGTCCTGCTTCAGGGACGGGATCAGGTCCGGCAGCGGGTATTCCACCCAGTCCACCTCCCCGGTCTTCAGCGCCGCCGCCGCGGTCGCGCCATCGGGGATGATGTGCCATTCGAGCCGGTCGAAATGCACCAGCTTGCCGCCCGAGGCGCCGTCGGCGGGTTCGGCGCGGGGCACGTAGCGCTCGTTGCGGGCATAGGCGACGCGGCTGCCGCTGTTGAACTCGTCCGGCAGGAAGCGCCAGGGGCCGGAGCCGGTGATCTCGGTGATGGGCTTGTCGCCCGGCGTCTTCGCGATGCGCTCCGGCATGATGAAGGGCACCACCGAGGCCGGCTTGGCCAGGGCATAGAGCAGCGCCGGGAAAGGCCGGTGCAGGCGGATCGACAGGGTGCGGTCGTCCGGCGCCGTCCATTCCGCCACGCTCTGGCGCAGGATCTGCCCGAACTGGTCGCGCGAGGCCCAGCGTTCCAGCGAGGCGATGCAGTCGCGCGCCCGCACCGGCTCCCCGTCATGAAAGCGCAGCCCCTCGCGCAGCCGGATGGTCCAGCGCTTCCCGTCCTCGCTGGTCTCGTGGCCTTCCGCCATCTGCGGGTGCGGCCGCAGCTTGGTGTCCGTGGCGTAGAGCGTGTCGAAGACGCAGAAGCCGTGCGTGGTGCTGATCGTGGCGCTGAGGAAGACCGGGTCCAGCACCGTCAGCGCCGCCTGCGGTACGAAGCGCAGGGTGCGGGCACGGGTGGCGCCGGAATTCCCCCCCTGGGCCAGGGCCGGGCGGGCCAGGATGGGTGTGGCCAGGATGGGGGCGGTCAGCCCGGTCTTCAGAAGGTCACGTCTTTGCATGCGGGAAGTCCTCTCTCGCTGGTCCCTGGATGCGAGGCGAGGTGCAGGGCCACGGCGCCTGCCGGGGCGCCCGGCGGGGCAGGACGTTCCGGAAAGGGCCGCCCTTCCGTGGCATGAGGTGCACCGATCCCTTCGCCGGTCCTAACCGGGGCAGGTTCCAGGGGTCGCGGGCCGCCTTGCCCGCCTCTCAGCCCGTTATGGGCTCCCCCCGATGTCCGCCCCAGCTATGGGCCAGGGGCGGAACGGCGGCAAGACGCCCGCGCCGCGACGGCGGAGCGATCCTTTGCGCCACCCCCTGGAACCGCCATGGCAGCGGGGCCTATGCTGCGGGCAAAGCCCGACAGGCAACGAGGAAACCGACGCCATGGATGCCGTGACCCAGCCGCCCGTGATCCGCCTGCATCCCGAGGACGGGGTGGTGATCGCGCGCATGGTCCTCCCCCCCGGCACCACCGTCGCCCCCGGGGTGCGAGCGGAGAAGCGCATCCCCGCCGGCCACAAGGTCGCCATCCGCCCGCATGTGAAGGGCGAGGCGGTGCGGCGCTACGGCCAGGTGATCGGCTTCGCCACGCGCGACATCGCCCCCGGCGAATGGGTGCATGTGGAGGAGATCGCGATGGGCGACTTCTCGCGCGACTATGCCTTCGGCGCCGACCTGAAGCCGACCGAATATGTGCCCGAGCCCGCGACGTTCCTGGGCATCCGACGGCCGGACGGGCGGGTGGCGACGCGCAACTATGTCGGCATCGTCACCAGCGTGAACTGTTCCGCCCATGTGGCGGAGCTGATCGCGCTGGCCTTCCGCCGCAACCCGATCACCGGCGAGGACCCGCTGGCCGCCTGGCCGAACGTGGATGGCGTGGTGGCGCTGACCCACAAGACCGGCTGCGGCATGGCGCAGGGCGAGCCGCTGTCGCTGCTGCGCCGGACCATCGGCGGCTATGCGCGGCACCCGAACTTCTCGCATGTCGTGGCCATCGGCCTGGGCTGCGAGGTCAACCAGATCGGCGGGATGATGCAGGAGCAGCGCCTCGCCGACCGGCTGCGCAGCATGGACATCCAGGAGATGGGCGGCGCCCGCAAGACGGTGGAGGCCGGCATCGCCTTCGTGCGCAGCGTGCTGGACGAGGCCAATGCCGTGCGGCGCGAGCCGGTGCCGGCGGGCGAGCTCTGCGTCGCCCTGCAATGCGGCGGCTCGGACGGCTATTCCGGCATCTCCGCCAACCCGGCGCTGGGCGTGGCGAGCGACCTGGTCGTGCGCCATGGCGGCACGGTGATCCTGAGCGAGACCACCGAGACCTATGGCGCCGAGCACCTGCTGACCCGCCGCGCGGTGAGCCCCGAGGTCGGGCAGAAGCTGGTGGACCTGATGCACTGGTGGGAGGACTACACCGCCAAGGAGGGCGCGGAGATCAACGCCAACCCTTCCCCCGGCAACAAGGCCGGCGGGCTGACCACCATCCTGGAGAAGAGCCTGGGCGCCATGGCCAAGGCGGGCCACACGAACCTCGTGGAGGTGTACCGCTATGCCGAGCCGGTGGCCGCCAGGGGCTTCGTCTTCATGGACACGCCGGGCTACGACCCGGTGGCGGCGACCGGGCAGGTGGCAGGCGGCGCCAACCTCGTCTGCTTCACCACCGGCCGCGGCAGCGTCTTCGGCGCCAAGCCGGCACCCAGCCTGAAGCTCGCCACCAATTCCGCGATGTACGAGCGGATGCAGGACGACATGGACATCAACTGCGGCACCATCCTGACCGGCGAGGAAACGGTGGAGCAGTGCGGCGAGCGGATCTTCCGGCAGATCCTGCGCGTGGCCAGCGGCGAGCGGACCAGGAGCGAGGAATTCGACTTCGGCGCGGCGGAGTTCGCGCCCTGGCAGATCGGCGCGACGGTCTGAGGAGCGGGCGGCGGCCTTTCCTGGTCGCGTCCCGCTTTGCGGTTGCCCACCGGGGACCGGAGCCGGCTCCCGAACCCCGGAGTTTTCATCGGTTACGGAGGATGCCCTACATCTCGTTCAGCCGGATCGAGCCCTGGGCGACCCGCAGCGCCCAGGGCAGCGGCAGCAGGCGCGAGGCCAGCACGATCAGCGAGGCCCGCGCCCGGCCCTTCAGGCTGCACGCGGCGGCCGCGGCGGCGAGTTGCGCGGCGAGGCCAGGACCCCGGCGCCCCTCCATCCGCGACAGCAGCCCCTCCAGCGTCTGGATGCGCCAGTTCCGCGTGGCCCAGCGGGTTTCCTGCGGCTCCAGCCGGAGTTGCCCGGCCGTGCTGGACAGGCGCTGCACGCGGGTGCGGTAGCCATCGAGCCACACGGCGATGTTGGCCCGGTTCAGCCCCTTCACCGCATCGCCGAAGGAGCGGCCATGAACGCGGTAGAAGGCGACCGTCCTCTCCGCCACCGCCACCCGGCCGAAGAGGGGCACCGAATCCATCAGGTAGGTGTCGGCGCCGATGCCCTGGACGGTTTCCGGCAACGGCATGATCCGCTCCAGCACGTCGCGGCGCCAGGCATTGCCCGAGGTCGGCGCCGAGACGACGGCGCCCGGGCCGGTGGCCAGGATGCGCGCGCCGAGATCGCCCTGCGGCGCGCTCCGCCCCGGCAGGCGCCGGCCGAGCTCCTGCCCGCCGGGGCCCACCACCGTCATGTAGCCCTGGGAACGGACGACGGCCGGGTCGCGGAAGGCGTGCAGATGCGTCAGCACCGCATCGGGGGCCAGATAGTCGTCGGCGTCGAGGAAGATGACGATCCCGCCGCGGCTGGCGGCGAAGCCCTGGTTGAAGGAGGAGATCTGCCGTCCTTCCTCCTTCAGGATGACGCCGATCCGGTTGCCGTAGCCGGCGATGATCTCGCGTGAGCCGTCGCTGGAATAATTGTCGACCACCAGCACATCCAGGCCGAAATCCCGGCCCGCGCCCTCCTGCTCCAGCGCGCTGTCGATGCACTGGCGGATATAGGCCGCGTAGTTGTGGCTGGTGATAATGACACTGACATGGGACCCCGTGGCCCGGCCCGTGCCCATCCACGCAGCCGCCGTCGCAGCGCCCCCCTGGGAGGCTTCTGCGCGGGGGATGGCCAGCCGGTCTTTCATCGGGCCTGCTTTCTGCACCGACCTGCCCTTCTTCCAGAGTAGCGGCCGAAAATTACCCGAAAGCCATATTAAAAAATAGTTCATTCCAATGAAAAGGAGACAGGCGGATGCGTTTCCGCATCCGCCCGCGCTCCGGCCGGGAAGGCGATCAGCGGGCCGGGTTGGCCGCGTTGAACTTGTCGATCAGGGTCGAGGCCGCGGCCACGCAGGCCTGGGTCGACTCGTTCTCGGCGCAGCGGATGCTCATCTCGGTGCCGTTGCGCTCGATCCGGAAGGACGCGGCGCGCGAGGGCGACGGGCCCATTGGCCGCATCATCGGCGGGCCGCCGCGCCAGCCATGGTGGGGGCCGGGGCCACCCTCGGGCCCGCCCGGGCCACCGGGTCCACCAGCCCCCTGGGGCCGCTCGGCCTGCGGGCCGCCCGGAGGCGGCGGCGGGGTCTGGGCGATGGCCATGCCCGCCGCGCCGAAGAGAGCCAGACCGGCGCCGAGAAGAAGGATCTTCTTCATGGGAAATCCTCACCGTGTTCCTACGGCAGGTCGGCGATTCCCGACCCATCCGTGGAATCGGAAATAAGCACCCTCATCTCTTCTGTCCCGGCCAAAGTTGCGACAGATTGTTTCTGTTCCGTGCTACGTAAACACCCTGGATTTCCCATGCGGCTTTTCGAGGAAATCTTTGCCTTGCTTTCGCCATGCCAGGGAGTTTGCTTCGTCACGACATGAGAGCATGGTCATGCCCAGGATTGAAGCGAAAGCATGCCCACGCGCGTTCATGCCGTCACCTCAAGGGAGCAGCAGACGGTGAAACACCGGATCACGGCCCATACGATGGCGCTGGGTCTCGGACTTGGGCTGGCGCTGGGCGTCGTGGCGCCCGCCTCGGCGGCCCCCGGCTACGCCACCGGCGATGTCAACCTGCGCGCGGGGCCCGGCACCGCCTATCCGCGCGTCGCCATGATCGGCGCCGGGGCACCGCTGGAGATCTTCGGCTGCCTCGACGGCTACAACTGGTGCGATGTCGGCGCCGGCGGCATGCGGGGCTGGGTGTCCGGCAGCTACCTGCAATATGCCTATCAGGGGCGGCGGGTGCTGATCCCGGAATACGGGCCACGCATCGGCGTGCCGATCGTCACCTTCGACTTCGGCGACTACTGGGGCCGCTACTATCGCGGCAGGCCCTGGTACAGCCCGCATGACCGCTGGGGTGGCCCGCCCCCGCCGCCCTACCGCCCCGGCCCGCCGCCGGGCCCGCCGCCCGGCTGGTACGGGCACCCAGGCGGCGGGCCCGGTGGTGCGGGCTGGGAACGTCCCGGGCACCCGCCCGGTCCCGGCTATGGCCCCGGGCCCGGTGCCGGCCCCGGTGGCGGCCCCGGCCCTCGCCCCGGCCGCCCACCCGGGCCGGAATGGGAGCGCCATGGCCCCGGGGGACCGGATGGGGAGCGCCGCGGCCCTGGCGGGCCGCCGCCCTACTGATGCGCCCCGCGCGTGGGGCAGGTCCTCGCGCGCGGCAGGCGATCCTGGCTCTTGCCACGCCCGCTCAGGAAAAGGTCCTGGGTTCCGCGCGGTCCGCTCTTGCCCCCCCTGGCGGCCGGCTCCCAAGGGCGGCCCCCCCGGGTTGCGCCCAAAGATCACGCCAAGCGGCCATCCCGGGCCGGCGACCTCGCGCCTGGGTTCCGGCCGGCAGTTCCGCCCCTGGCCCGTCCCTGCCCCGACTCTCCCTCCCCGGCTCCATCCGGCCATGGGCGCCTTACCCCGGCGCGGCTATAAGCGCCCCTCGCCAGCGCCCCGTCCGGCCCCCGCCCCT
>NZ_BDLP01000112.1:0-12357 GCF_001950415.1 Roseomonas sp. TAS13 | reverse complement strand
CCATCGAATGGACGGCCTGCCTGCAGGCCTGCGCCGAGGCCGGGGCCAGCGCCTTCCTGGAGCTCGGCCCCGGCCGCGCCCTGGCGGCCATGGCGGCGGAGGCCTGTCCCGGCATCCCGGCCCGCAGCCTGGAGGATTTCCGCAGCCTGGACGGGGTGCGTCACTGGCTGGCGGGTCATGCCGCCTGACGGGCGGGCGGCGCCCGCCGGGGCTCAGGCCACGTAGCGGAAGCGCTGGTGCATCCGCCGCGCCCGCGGATCGGGGCGCGGAATGGCGGAAAGCAGGGCCTGGGTATAGGCATGGGCCGGATGGTCGCAGACCTGCCGCGCGGGGCCCGTCTCCACCACCTTGCCGCGATACATCACCGCCACCCGGTCGCACATGTAGCGGATCACGCCGAGGTCGTGGCTGATGAAGACATAGGACAGGCCCAGCCGGTCCTGCAGTCCCATCAGCAGGTCCAGCATCTGCGCCCGCAGCGACACGTCGAGCGCCGAGGTCGCCTCGTCCGCCACGATGATGCGCGGGTTCAGCGCGATGGCGCGCGCGATGCCGATGCGCTGCCGCTGCCCGCCGGAGAAGGCATGGGGATAGCGCTCCCGCCAGTCCGGGTTCAGCCCGACCTGCTTCAGCAGCTCGGCCACGCGCGCATCGAGTTCCCGGCCCTTGGCGATCCGGTTCACCAGGAGCGGCTCGCCCACGATCTGCGCCACGGTCATGCGCGGGTTCAGCGAGGAAACGGGGTCCTGGAAGACCATGCGGATCTCCCGCCGCGCGGCGGCCAGCACCTCCTTGTCCGCCGTGGCGAGATCGACGATCCCGCCATCGGCGCGGCGGTAGCGGATGGCGCCGGCGGTCGGCTGGTACATCCGCAGCAGGCAGCGGCCCATCGTGGTCTTGCCGGAACCGGATTCCCCCACGATGCCCAGCGTCTCGCCGGGGCGGAGCTGGAGCGAGACGTCGTCCACCGCCAGGACCGGGTTCCTGGCATTGCCGAAGATCATGGTGAGGTTGCGCACGTCCAGCACCGGCGGCACCTCGGCCGCGATGGGCTTGCGGTGCTGGCGGATCTCCGCCTCGTGCTCCAGCTTCAGGACGGAGCCGATCAGCATCTTCGTGTAGGCATTCTGCGGCGCGTGGAAGACCTGGTCCACGGGGCCGCCCTCCACGACCTTGCCGTGGTACATCACCAGCACCTCGTCGGCGATCTCGGCCACCACGCCCATGTCATGGGTGATGAACATCACCGCCATGCCGTGCTGCGCCTGGAGGCGCTTGATGAGGTCGAGGATCTCCGCCTGGGTGGTGACGTCGAGCGCGGTGGTCGGCTCGTCCGCGATCAGCAGCGACGGGTTGCAGGCCAGCGACATGGCGATCATCACGCGCTGCCGCATCCCGCCCGAGAACTCGAAGGTGTAGCGGTCGATCGCCTGCTCGGGGCGGGGGATCTCCACCTGCCCCAGCAGCTCGATGCAGCGCGCCCGCGCCTGGGCCTTGCTCATGCCCAGGTGCAGGCGCAGCACCTCGGTGATCTGGTCGCCCACCGTATGCACCGGGGAGAGCGAGGACATGGGCTCCTGGAAGATCATCGCGATCTCCCGCCCCCGCACCGCGCGGATCTGCCGGCTGCGCGGATGCAGCTTCGCGAGGTCCACCGAACTGCCATCCGGCCGGTGCAGCACCATGGCGCCGCCGACAATCCGCCCCGGCGCGTCCACGATCTGCAGGATGGAGCGCGCGGTGACGCTCTTGCCCGAGCCGCTTTCCCCCACCACGCAGAGCGTGCGCCCGCGCCGCAGGGTGAAGGAGACGCCGTCCACCGCCTTCACCACCCCCGCCCGGGTCGGGAAATGCGTGACGAGGTCGCGCACCTCCAGCACGGTGTCGGAGGGTGCCGGCATCGGGGCCGCCGGCCGGGCCTCCAGGATCGTGGCGCTCATTTGTTGTACGGGTCCGCGGCGTCGCGCAGACCGTCTCCCAGGAAGTTGAGGGCGATCACCGACAGCACCACGGCGACGCCGGGGGCGAAGAGCCATGGTGCCGTGGCGATGGAACGGATGTTCTGGGCCTCCCGCAGCAGCACGCCCCAGGAGATGGTTGGCGGCTGCAATCCCAGGCCCAGGAAGGAGAGCGAGGTCTCCGCCAGGATCATCGCCGGGATGGCCAGCGTCACCGAGGCGATGATGTGGCTGGCGAAAGAGGGCAGCATGTGGCGGAAGATGACCCGCTTCTCCGAGGCGCCGTCCAGCCGCGCCGCCGCCACGAAGTCCTCCGTCCGCAGGCTGAGGAAGCGGCCGCGCACCACGCGGGCGAGCTGCGCCCAGCCGGTGAGCGAGAGGATCAGCGTGATCATGAAATAGTTCAGCGTCGCCGGCCAGTCATGCGGCAGGGCGGCCGAGGCAGCGAGCCAGATGGGAATGGAGGGCAGCGAGAGCACGAATTCCACCGCGCGCTGCACGGCGGAATCCACCCAGCCGCCGTAATAGCCGGAGACGCCGCCCAGGATGATGCCCAGCGTCAGCGACAGGAAGACGCCGACAAGCCCCACCGAGAGCGAGATCTGCGCCCCCTGCATGATGCGGGAATAGACGCAGCGCCCCAGCCGGTCCGCGCCCAGTGGCAGCACCACCTGCCCCGGCTCGCCCGGGGCCAGGAGGTGGACGCGGGTGGGGAAGAGGCCGAGGAGGTTGTGCTCGTAGCCCTGGCCGAAGAGGCGCAGGCGCACCACCCGGCTCTCGTCCGGCA
Source organism: Roseomonas sp. TAS13 (assembly GCF_001950415.1). Taxonomy (NCBI): domain Bacteria; kingdom Pseudomonadati; phylum Pseudomonadota; class Alphaproteobacteria; order Acetobacterales; family Roseomonadaceae; genus Roseomonas; species Roseomonas sp. TAS13. Next base: position 9,612 of record NZ_BDLP01000112.1, on the reverse strand, counting down.
CGTAGCGCATCTCCAGCGTCTCGGGGTCGCGTTTCAGGATCGAGGGATGGACGAAGGGGCCGAAGCTGCCATCCGGCGCGACGAAATGGATCATCTGCGGCGGATGGTAGGCGGCGCGGGTGTTCTGCTGCTCCGGATCGTTGATCGCGAAGAAGCCGGGCACCAGGGCGACGACGTAGAAGATGACCGTGACCACCAGCCCGATCATGGCGAGGCGGTGGCGGCGGAAGGCCCACCAGACCAGCTGCCATTGCGAGGCGACGGCGAGGCTGCGGCGGTCGATGGTCCCGAGGACGGCGTCGGACATGGGATCGCTACTCCAGCCGGATGCGCGGATCGGCGATGGCGAGGAGGATGTCGCTGATCAGCGAGCCCATCAGGGTCAGCACGCAGATCAGCAGCACGAAGGCGCCGGCCAGGTACATGTCCTGGCTCATCAGCGACTGCAGCAGCATCGGCCCCGCCGTCGGCAGGTTCAGCACGATGGCCACGATGATGGAGCCGGAGACGAGGTTCGGCAGCAGCCAGGCGATGGTGGAGATGAAGGGGTTCAGCGCCACCCGCATCGGGTATTTCACCAGCAGGTGGAATTCCGAGAGCCCCTTGGCCCGGGCGGTGGTGACATAGGGCCGGTGCAGCTCGTCCAGCATGTTCGCCCGCATCACGCGCACCAGGCTCGCCGTGCCGGAGACGGCCAGGATCACCACGGGAATCCAGAGATGCGAGAGCAGGTCCAGCAGCTTCGCCATGCTCCAGGGCGCGGCGACGTACTCGTCGGAGAAGAGGCCGCCGACCTCCTGCCCCCATTCCACCGCGGCGAAGTACATCAGCACGATGGCCAGCAGGAAGGAGGGGATGGCCAGCCCGACGAAGGAGAGGAAGGTCAGCACGTAGTCGCCGACCGAGTACTTCCTCACCGCCGAGAAGACGCCGAGCGGCAGGGCGATGGCCCAGGTCAGGATCAACGTGGCCAGCGTCAGCACCAGGGTCAGCGCCATGCGCTCCCAGATCAGCCCGCTCACCGGCTGCTGCCATTCGAAGCTCAGGCCGAAATCCCCGCGCAGGAGGATGTTGCCCATCCACTTCACGTACTGGACCAGCATCGGCTGGTCGAGGCCGAAGCGTTCCCGCAACTCGGCGGCGGTGTTCTGGTCCACCGTTTCGTTGGAGGCGGCGAGCGTGGCGATATAGGTCGTCACGTAGTCGCCGGGTGGAAGCTGGATCAGCACGAAGGCCAGGAAGGAGACCACCAGCAGGGCGGGCACCATCCAGGCCAGGCGCTTGAGGATGAATTTCAGCATGGTCCCGCCAGAAAGGTTCAGGGCGCCTTGCCCTGCCCCACGAAGGGGGCAGGGCCGCGCCGGGGCTACGACGAGAAGAAGAACTGCTGCGGCAGGGCCGGGCCCGGATTGGGCCAGGACCAGGAACTGGGATAGCGCGGCGGCACGTTCTGCAGGTTGTTCCGCACCACGCCGAAGGAGTTGCAGTAGAGGCAGATGCCGATCGGCTCGAAGGCCTCGGCGGCGATGTCGAAGACCTGCTTCATGATCTCGCCGCGCTTGGCCAGGTCCGCCGTGCCGCGCGCCTGGTCGAAGAGCTGCATCCGCTTCTTCTGGTGCTCGGGCGGCTCCTGCCCTTCCTTGCCGCCGGACACGTACCACTGCGCCCAGGGCAGGCCGTAGCGCGTGCCCTGCGGATGCTGCGCGAAATAGTCGCGTGGGTCGATCATGGGGTCCAGCCCGCCCGGCCCTGCCCAGGTGGCCGCGTCGTGGTCGTTGTTGTCGCCGCGCGTGTAGTAGAGGGCGCGCTCGATGGTGTTGACCTTGATGTCCACGCCGATCGCGGCCCAGTGGCGCTTTACCAGCTCCAGCGCATCCACCTGGTCCGGCGCCAGGGTCGGGATGACATCGACGGCGAAGAAGACCTTCTGCCCGTCGGGCCGCAGGCGGAAGCCCTGCCCGTCCTTCTTGTTGTAGCCGAGCTCGTCCAGCATGGCATTGGCCCTGGCCGGGTCGTACTGGGTAAACTGGCGGCCCAGCGTCTCGTGATACCAGGGATGCCCCGGGCGCGGTCCCATCTGCCAGGGCTCGGACTGGCCGAGATAGACCAGCTCGATGATCTCCGCCCGGTTGATGCCGTGGGACAGCGCTTGGCGGAAGCCCTTGTTGCCGAACATGGCCCGCATCTGCGGGTCCTTGTGCGTCAGGTTCAGGTAGATCTGCATCTGTTGCGAGGAGGCGCCGATCAGCTCCACCAGGTGGTAGCCACCCTTCTGCATGTTGCGCGACAGGGTCGGCTTGTTCTGCAGGCTGTCGATATGCCGGTCCTGGATGTCGAGCTTGCCGGAAACGGCGTCGATCATCAGGGATTCGACATCCTGCGAGATGCCGAGATTCAGGCGGTCGATATAGGGAAGCTGGTTGCCCGCCGTGTCGACCTGCCAGAAGTACGGGTTGCGCTCCAGCACCACGCGCGTCGCGCCACCGGCATAGGGCTCGCGGATCATCCAGGGATCGAGCACCGGCTTCTCGGGATTGCCCCAGCGCGAGGGGATCTCGACGTCGCCGCACTTCGCGCGGAACAGCGCGGCCCAGTCGGACATGCCGGCCGCCTTCGCGGCCTCCGCGACGCCCGTGCCGTACTTGGGGTGGAACTGGCTGCAGTAGTGCTTCGGGAACAGCGTCGGGTACTGGCCGAGCGGCGTGGCCAGCGCCTCCATGAACATGGCGTAGGGCGCAGCGAAGCGGAAGCGTACCGTGTTGTCGTCCACCTTCTCCGCCGTGCCGGGCTTGTTGGCGATGACGATGGCCGAGGGCGGCGAGCGGTACAGCTCGGTGTTCTTGGCGCAGTCCTCGATGGCGAAGACGACGTCATCCGCGGTGAAGGGATGCCCGTCCGACCAGCGCATGCCGGGGCGCAGGTGGAAGGTGAATTCCGTCGCGTCGGCGTTGATCTCCCAGCGTTCGGCGACGCTCGGCAGCACCTCGGTATAGGCGAGGTTCCAGCGCACCAGCCCCTGGTTGCCGACGATCTTCAGGATGCCGTTGTGGTCGGAGGAGCCGCGCAGCCCGCGCCGCAACGTGCCGCCATAGCGGCCGGCCTTCTCGACCTGCACCACCAGCGGGCTTTTCGGCAGGCGCTCGGCCAGCGGCGGCAGTTTCCTGTCCGCCGCCAGCCTGGCCAGGTCCGGCGCTTCCTTTGCGGCTGCTCCCTGGGCGGAGGCGGCGCCCGGCAGGGCCATGGCCACCGTGGCGCCGACGGCGCCCTGCAACAGGCGGCGGCGTTCCAGGCGACAGGATCCAGGCACCGCCCGGGGGCGGCTTTCCTTGTTCTCGGACATCTCTTCCTCCAGGCCGCCGGGCTGTTCCCCGGTCGGTTCGCGCTTCGCGCTCTTGTTTCCGCACTTTGGCGGTCTTTACTTGCGGACCTTTGGAGACCGGGGCCGTTCCGGTTCAATCGGAATTCATGAAAGGGTAATAATCACCATCGATCAAAGTCAATCAACTTCGCGATCCAGGCGGCCCATCGCCTGCAGAAGTCCGGTGATGTAGCCATAGCAGAAGGCGAAGGCCGTATCCCGGGGATCGCGTCCGCTGATGGTCGGCACGTGATCGGGCATGATCATGTGCTCATAGCCGGTCTCGCCATAGGTCCTCAGCGACTCCCACATGTCCATGTCGCCATCCTCCGGGAAGGTCTCCATGAAGGAGAGCCTGCCGCCGTGGATGTTGCGGAAATGCACGTTGAAGATCTTCTTCCGTTCGCCGAACCAGCGGATGACGTCGCCGACCTCGCGCCGCGGGTCGTCCAGCATCTCGCCGACCGTGCCCTGGCAGAAGTTGAGGCCATGGTAAGGGCTCTCGCGCATCTGCACGAAGCGCTTCAGCCCTTCCACCGTGCCCAGCACGCGTGTCACGCCGCGATAGCCCGGCGGCGTGTAGGGATCGTGCGGATGGCAGGCGAGGCGGACGCGGCTGCTTTCCGCCACCGGCACGACGCGTTCAAGGAAATAGTCGACGCGCGCCCAGTTCTCGTCCTCCGGCAGGATGCCCGCCAGGGTGGGCGGCGCGTCATGGTCGGCCTTCTCCCAGCGGAAGGCCTCGCTCATCGCGCCGCCCCGGCTGGGTTCCATCGCGGTGCGCGGGATGCCGATGATGTTGAGGTTGTACTTCGCGGCGGGGATGCCGGCCTCGGCCAGCCGTTCGATCAGACGGCAGATGCCGTCGATCTGCCGGTCACGGTCCGGCCCGGCGGACAGGATGTCAGGGCTGTGCTGCTGCTCGATCGGGCGCGAGGAGAGCGGCAGCTGCACCATGTCGAGCGACAGGCCGAAGCCTCCGAGCCTGTCGCGGAAGCGCAGCAGCGTGTCGAGCGTCCAGTCATGCGGGTTGCCGGGCGGATCGGCGCAGACGTGGCGGATGCCGAGTTGCGCCATCACCCGGTAGTCTTCGTCGTCGCGGGCGGGGACCTGGGTGCCAAGATGCACGGTCAGGCCCTGCCCCGTTCGAGGAGCATGGCGGCGCCCGCAGCCGCATTCGTCACCCGAGGACATGACATTCGCGCCAAGGCCCGCTCTCCCTGCCCAGACATCCGCGAGGGGTGCCATGGCTCTTATATTTGTCATATGAATAGAGTGGAAATGGCCGGCTCCACAAGCGGATTTCCAGGCTCCGTATGGGGTTTACGGATGCCGGTGCCTCCGGGTGCCGGTCACCGTCCCGATCGCTCGCCTGAGCGAGCGGAATGGTATGATCAATCCTGCCAGCTTCCGGACCTTGCCCGCCGCCTCAGGGGAAGGCGGTGGAGCCGTCGGGGCGGCGCGGCACCTTGCGCTCCCAGTGGATGTAGCCGTCCTGGCGCAGGTACTCCTCGTCGATCTCCACACCCCAGCCTGGCCGGTCCGGACGGAGTTCGAGATAACCGTCCCGTGGCAGGTAGGGATCGCGCACATAGCAGCCCGCCCCCTCCCCCATCGGCGGCAAGCGGTATTCCAGGATGCGGAAGTTCGGCTGCGACGCGCAGAAATGCAGGTTCACCGCCGTGGCGAGCGGCCCCATCGGGTTGTGCGGCGCGATGGTGACGTAGTGCGCTTCCGCGATGGCGGCGATCCTGCGCATCTCCAGCAAGCCACCCACGGCGCAGACATCCGGCTGGACGATGTCGCAGCCCTGTACCTGGAGAAGGCGCAGGAACTCGAAGCGGCTATAGAGGGATTCCCCCGTCGCCAGGGTGCAATCCAGGCCGCGCCGCAACGCGCCCCAGGCCTCGAAGTTCTCCGGCCGGATCGGCTCCTCGAAGAAGAGCGGGTCATAGGGTGCCAGCGCATTGCCCAGCTGCATCGCCTGGCGCGGCTCGAAGATCTTGCCGTGTGCGTCGAAGGCGATCTCGAAGCCGGATGGCAGCGTTTCCCGCAGTTGCCGGAAGTATTCCGCACTGCTCCGGACCACCTCGCCCCAGCGATGCGCGTGCAGGTCGATGCGGTAGGGGCTGAGCTTGAAGGCGGTGAAGCCCCAGGCCGCGTGCAGCGCCTCCATCTCCGCCCGCGCCTGCGGCGGGTCAGGCGCAGTATAGACGCCCGCATAGACCCGCACGCGGTCGCGCGCATGGCCGCCCAGCAGCATGTACACGGGCACGTCCAGCGCCTTGGCTGAGATGTCCCACAGGCAGTGGTCGATGGCCGAGATGGCGGCGAGGCCCAGCGCGCCCGGCGGGAAGCGGGATTGCTGCATCAGGAACTGGATCAGGTATTCGATGCGCCGTGGGTCCTGCCCCGCCAGGAAGGTGGCGAGGTAGTCCAGCAGCGGCGGAAGGGCCCTGTCCGGGCCGTGGTTGTAGCATTCGCCCCAGCCGGTGATCCCCGCATCCGTGTCGATGGCCAGCAGCACGCGCGGGCGGTCCCTGTCGCGTGTCATGAAGGCGCGCAGCCGTTCGATCCGCACCCGTTCCCTCCCCTTGCCCGGCCGGCCTTCCCGCGCGGCGGAGTATCCCGCCCCGCGGCGTCCGGCTTCTTCCGGGGGAGGAAACAATGGCGCGTGGCAGACCGCAATGGGCCTGGAGGCCAGGTCCGCCGGGGCGCCGCCGCGGCCCGGGACCGCTCCGCTGGCTTCCCGCTGCTCCGGGCGCCTGAAGCCGGAAGGGGGAGGGCCCATGATCCTGCCGTATGAAATTCAGGTGCGGGCCAGAACTAACGAATCATATTCGGTCGTGAAAATGATACCCCTTCGATCGTACCGCCAAAGCCGGAACCAGCCACCTCATGTCGCTCGCCGCCCGCCTCGATATGCCGTCCGCCGCGCCGATCCCCTTCGATGCCTTCGCCGCCTCGGTCCAGGCACAGGGCCCGCTCCGCGCCGCCATCACCCGGCATGAGCGCGCGGCGGAGCCCGGCTGCATCGCCCGCCTCCTGCCGGACGCCACGCTTCCCGCCCCGCTCGCCGCACGGGCGGCCGCCACCGCCACGCGGCTGGTGGAGGCGCTGCGCCGCAAGGGCACGCGCGGTGCGGTCGAAGGGCTGGTGCAGGAGTTCTCGCTGTCGTCGCAGGAAGGCGTGGCGTTGATGTGCCTGGCGGAAGCGCTGCTGCGCATTCCCGACACCGCCACGCGGGACGCGCTGATCCGCGACAAGATCGGCGGCGGGGACTGGCGCTCGCATCTGGGGCACTCGCCCTCGCTTTTCGTGAACGCCGCCACCTGGGGGCTGGTGGTCACCGGCCGCCTCGCCACCACCAGCAGCGAGACGGGGCTGTCGCACGCGCTGACACGGCTGATCGCACGGGGCGGGGAGCCGGTGATCCGCAAGGGCGTCGATCTGGCGATGCGGATGATGGGCGAGCAGTTCGTCACCGGCCAGACCATCGCCGAGGCCCTGGTGCGGGCCCGGAAGATGGAGGCGAAGGGCTTCCGCTATTCCTACGACATGCTGGGCGAGGCCGCGACCACCGCCGCCGATGCGGAGCGCTACCACCGCGACTACGAGACGGCGATCCATGCGATCGGGCAGGCGGCGGCGGGGCGCGGGATCTATGAGGGGCCGGGCATCTCCATCAAGCTCTCGGCGCTGCATCCGCGCTATGCGCGGGCGCAGCGCGACAGGGTGATGGCGGAGCTGCTGCCGCGCGTGGCCCTGCTGGCCGGGCTGGCGAAGCGCTACGACATCGGGCTGAACATCGATGCCGAGGAGGCCGACCGGCTCGACCTCTCGCTGGACATCCTGGAGGCCCTCTGCCTCGACCCCGCGCTGGCCGGATGGGACGGCCTCGGCTTCGTGGTGCAGGCCTACCAGAAGCGCGCGCCCTTCGTGCTGGACTTCGTGATCGACCTCGCGCGGCGTTCCGGCCACCGGCTGATGGTCCGGCTGGTGAAGGGCGCCTACTGGGACAGCGAGATCAAGCGCGCGCAGATCGACGGGCTGGAGGACTTCCCCGTCTTCACGCGCAAGCGGCACACGGATGTCTCCTACCTCGCCTGCGCGCGGAAGCTGCTGGAGGCGCGCGACGCCGTCTTCCCGCAATTCGCCACGCACAATGCCCAGACCCTGGCCAGCATCCACGCCCTGGCCGGCGAGGGTTTCCGCATCGGCGACCATGAGTTCCAGTGCCTGCACGGCATGGGGGAGCCGCTCTACGAGGAGGTGGTCGGGCCGGGAAAGCTGGACCGCCCCTGCCGCATCTACGCGCCGGTCGGCACGCATGAGACGCTGCTCGCCTATCTCGTGCGCCGCCTGCTGGAGAACGGCGCCAATTCCTCCTTCGTGAACCGCATCCAGGATCCCGCCGTGACGGTGGAGGCGCTGGCCGCCGATCCCGCCGCGCAGGTGGCGGCGGAACAGCCGCCGGGCGCGCCCAACCCGCATATCGCGCTTCCGTGTGGCCTCTTCGGCGCGGAACGGGCGAACTCCCTCGGACTGAACCTGAGCAACGAGGCCGAGCTGGCCCGGCTGGCCACGGCGCTGCGGGACAGCGCGGCGCAGGACTGGCGCGCCGCGCCGCTCCTGGCCGGCATGAAAGGCCAGGGCCTGCCACGCCCGGTGCTGAATCCGGCCAACCACCGCGACCGGGTCGGCATGGTGGTGGAAGCCTCGGCGGAGGCGGTCGGGAGCGCGTTGCACATCGCCGCGGAGGCCGCCGCGGCCTGGGCCGCGGAGCCCCCCGAGGCGCGCGCCGCCTGCCTGTCCCGCGCCGCCGATCTGCTGGAGCAGCGGATGCCGCTCCTGCTCGGCCTGCTGGTCCGGGAGGCCGGGAAGTCCTTCGCCAATGCCGTGGCGGAGGTGCGGGAGGCGGTGGACTTCCTGCGCTACTACGGCGCGCAGGTGCGGCGGGACTTCCGCAACGGCACGCATCGTCCGCTCGGGCCGGTGCTCTGCATCAGCCCCTGGAACTTCCCGCTCGCCATCTTCACCGGGCAGGTCGCGGCGGCGCTCGCCGCGGGCAATCCGGTGATCGCCAAGCCGGCGGAGGAAACGCCGCTGATCGCCGCGCAATCCGTGGCCATCCTGCACGAGGCCGGAGTTCCCGCCGGGGTGCTGCAACTCCTGCCCGGCGACGGCCAGGTGGGCGCGGCGCTGGTCGCGGATGCGCGTATCCACGGCGTGATGTTCACCGGCTCCACCGAGGTGGCGAGGCGCATCCAGGCGGAGCTGGCGAAGCGCCTGAACCCCGGCGGCGCGCCGGTGCCGCTGATCGCCGAGACCGGCGGGCAGAACGCGCTGGTGGTGGATTCCTCTGCCCTGGCCGAGCAGGTGGTGGGCGATGTGCTGGTCTCCGCCTTCGACAGCGCGGGGCAGCGCTGCTCCGCGCTGCGCGTGCTCTGCCTGCAGGAGGATGTGGCGGACCGCGTCCTCGCCATGCTGCGCGGTGCCCTGGCGGAGCTCTCGACCGGCAATCCGGAGCGGCTTTCCACCGATATCGGGCCGGTGATCACCGGCGAGGCCCGGGACGGAATCCTGGCGCATATCGAGGCGATGCGAGCGGCCGGGTATCCGGTGCACCAGTCCGCGCTGCCGGAGGAATGCCGCCATGGCACCTTCGTGCCGCCGACCATCATCGAGATCGACAGCCTGGAGGCGCTGACGCGGGAGGTCTTCGGCCCCGTGCTGCATGTGCTGCGCTTCCGCCGCGACGGGATCGAGGCGCTGATGCGGGCGGTGAACGCCACCGGCTATGGCCTGACCTTCGGCGTGCATTCGCGCATCGACGAAACCATCCAGCACGTCACCGCCCTGGCCCGGGCGGGCAACGTCTATGTCAACCGCAACCTGGTCGGCGCCGTGGTCGGCGTACAGCCCTTCGGCGGGCACGGGCTGTCCGGCACGGGCCCCAAGGCGGGCGGGCCGCTCTACCTCCGCCGCCTGCTGGCCGCGCGCCCCGCATCGACAGGCCTGCCGGCGGGCACCGCGCCCGCCCCCCTCCGCGCCCCCCTCCGCGCCTGGGCGGCCTGGCTGGCCGGGCGCGGCGAGGCCGGCGCGGCGGCGGAAGCCGAGGCCCTCGCCGCCATCACGCCCGCCGGCCTTGCGCTTGAGCTCCCCGGCCCGGTGGGCGAGCGCAACGCCTATGCCACCGAACCGCGCGGCAGCGTGCTGTGCCACGCCGCCGATGCCGCAACGCTCCACCGCGC
>NZ_BDLP01000111.1:0-12513 GCF_001950415.1 Roseomonas sp. TAS13 | reverse complement strand
GCGGCGCGGCAGCGATCCGCCACGGCGGCGAGGCGCGCGGGATCGCGGCCGGCCAGGTGCAGGCGCCGCCCGGGCCGGGCCAGCCCCAGGGCGAAGGCCGTGCCCAGACCCGAGGAGGCGCCGGTGAGCGCCACGGACGGCCAGTTCCAGCCATCGTTCCGTCCCATCGCGCGCGATCCTTCCATCGAATTGTTCCCGGGGGTGTCCCGCCACCGGGCAGGGACCGGAAGCCCTGTGGCCCGGCCCTTTCCGCATGGCGGATTCCCGCCGCCGGACTCGGCGCCGAGCTTGCACCGGGCGCGGCGGCACGTCATGGACGGCGCCATGTCCATCAACTCCATGACCGGTTTCGCCCGCATTGACGGCATGCTGCCGGATGGTGCCAGCCTCGCCTGGGAAGTGCGCAGCGTGAACGGGCGCGGGCTCGACCTGCGGCTGCGCATGCCCAACGGGTTCGAGGGGCTGGAGACCCCGTTGCGGGAGCAGGCGGCGCGGCGCTTCGGGCGCGGCAACATCAGCGCCACGCTGGTGGTGAAGCGGGAGGACCGCTCGCTCCGGCTGATCCCCGACCCCGAGGCGCTGGAGCGGGTGCTGCGTCTGGCGAGGGAGCTGGCGGCACGCATCCCCGGCGCTCCGCCGCCCAGGCCGGAGGCGCTGCTGGCCCTGCCCGGCGTGCTGCGGACCGAGGTCCCGGAGCTGGACGAGGCCGCCGACGAGGCGCGGCGGGCGCTGGTGGCCAAGGCTTTCGAGGCAGCGCTGGAGGCGCTCCGGGAAGCGCGCCGCGCCGAGGGGCGGAAGCTGCATGCCATCCTGTCCACCCTGCTCGACGAGATCGCCGCGCTGCGCGAGCAGGCGGTGGAGGAGGCGGCGCGGCAGCCCAGGGCGCAGAAGGCGCGGCTGATGGCGACCCTGTCGGAGCTGCTGGAAGGCGAGCGCCGGGTGCCGGAGGAGCGCCTCGCCGCCGAGGTGGCGCTGCTGGCCAGCCGTTCCGATGTGCGGGAGGAGCTGGACCGGCTCGGCGCGCATGTCGAGGCGGCGCGGGCCCTGCTGCGGGAAACGGCGCCGGTCGGGCGGCGGCTGGAGTTCCTGACCCAGGAGTTCGGGCGCGAGGCGAACACGCTGGGGGCGAAGTCGGCCTCGCTGGCGTTGACGCGCCTGTCGCTGGAGCTGAAGGCCGCCGTGGAGCGGCTGCGCGAGCAGGCCGCCAATGTCGAATGAGAAGCTGGGCCGGGTGATGCGCGGGAGGCGGGGATGGCGGTGAAACGTTTGCGGCGCGGGCTCTGCCTGGTGCTGGTGGCGCCCTCGGGGGCGGGCAAGACCTCCGTTTCCCGCGCCCTGCTGGAGCAGGAGGAGGCGCTGTCGCTTTCCATCAGCGCCACCACCCGGGCGCCGCGCCCCGGCGAGGTGGAGGGGGTGCACTACCACTTCCGAACGCCGGAGCAGTTCGAGGCGATGGAGCGGGCGGGCGAGATGCTGGAAAGCGCCACGGTCTATGGCCGCCGCTACGGCACGCCCCGCGCCCCGGTGCTGGAGGCGCTCGCCGCCGGGCGCGACGTGCTGTTCGACGTGGACTGGCAGGGGCACAGGCTGATCCGCGCCGCGCTGCCGGACGACGTGGTGGGCGTCTTCCTGCTGCCGCCGAGCCTGCCGGAGCTGGAGCGCCGTTTGCGCGGGCGGGGGCAGGACAGCGACGCGGAGATCGCCCGGCGCATGGAAGCGGCGCTGGAGGATGCCTCGCACTGGCGCGATTTCGACCATGTGCTGGTGAACGACCACTTCGCCGACACGCTGGCGGTGGTGCGCGGCATCCTGGCGGCGGCGCGGACACGGCGGGAGCGCAATCCCTGGCTCGGCGATTTCGTGGCCGATCTCGGCGGCCCGGATCCTGCTACGGCGGACTAGGCCGGGGCTGGCCCGGCGGGACAGGGCCGGGATGGATGGAGCGGTGACGATGGGGATGCCAGGGGCGCGATGACAGTTGTTCTCTCGATCATCGGCCCGGTCTTCATCACCATCCTCCTCGGCTACCTGGCCCGGCTGACCAACCGGATCTCGGCCGAGGGCGTGCGCGGGCTGAACGACTTCGTCTTCATGCTGGCCCTGCCGGCGCTGCTCTTCGAGGGGGCCTCGACCTCCGGCGGGCTGGGGCCGACCCTGGCCGTCTCGATCGCCTATTTCTCCGCCTGCCTGCCGGTCTATGCGCTGGCGGTGGTGCTGGCGCGGCGGCTGCGCGGGCTGCGGCTGCAGGAGGCCGGGCTGGTGGCGCTGGATGCCAGCTTCGGCAACCTGTCGATGGTGGGCATCCCGCTGATCCTCGCCGCCTTCGGGCCGGAGGGGCTGCGGAACCTGCTGGCGATCCTGGCCTTCCATTCCATCCTGATCCTGCCCATCGCCACGGTGATCGCGGAGATCGGGATGAACGCGAAGGCTTCGCCCATCGCCATCCTGCGCTCCACCCTGACCTCCCTGGTGCAGAACCCGATGCTGCTGGCGGTGGCGCTGGGCGGGCTTTGGTCGATCTTCCTGCCGCCGCCGCCAGACATGATCCGGCGGCTGCTGCACCTGCTGGGGCAGGCGGGCTCGCCGGTGGCGCTGTTCTGCCTGGGGGCGAGCCTGACCAGCTTCAACCTGCGGCGCGACTGGCCCGACGCGGTGCTGGGCGTGGCCATCAAGCTGCTGGTGCTGCCGCTGGCGGTCTGGGGCGCGGCTCTGTTCTTTCAGCTGCCGCCGCTGGGCACCGCCGTGGCGGTGGTGGCGGCGGCCATGCCGACCGGGGCCACGGCCTTCATCCTGGCGCGCCGCTACGCCACCGGCATGGACCGTTCCGGCGCCACGGTGCTGCTGGCCTCGGCCCTGTCGGTGGTCACGCTGAGCGTCCTGATCGCGCTGTTCCACCAGCACTGACGGGCGCCCTCCCCGCCCGCCTCGGCCGGGATCATGCCGCGACTGTGCGGCGGCGGGCCCGCAACCCCGGAACCCGGCCATGTGTTCGCAGGCCGTGAAGCCCGCGGCCCTCGGGTGGCGGCATGGAAAGGGGGGCGCGATGGCGCGGGAGATGGTGACGGGCGCGCTGAGCGTGGTGATCACGGGGGCCTCGGCAGGCGTGGGGCGGGCGACGGCCCTGGCCTTCGCCCGGCGCGGCTGGAACGTCGCCCTGATCGCGCGGGAGGCCGAGGGGCTGGAGGATGCCCGGCGCGAAGTGGCGGTGGCGGGGGCGCGGCGGGTGATCGCGCTGCCGCTGGACGTGGCGGATGCGGCGGCGGTGGAGGCGGCGGCGGAGCGCGTGGCCCGCAGCTTCGGCGGCATCGACGTCTGGGTGAACAACGCGATGGTCACGGTGATGTCCCCGGTCGCGGCGATGTCGCCGGAGGAGTTCCGCCGCGTCACCGAGGTCACCTATCTCGGCCAGGTGCATGGGACCATGGCGGCGCTGCGGCAGATGCGGCAGCGTGACCAGGGCGTGATCGTGGCGGTCGGGTCCGCCCTTTCCTATCGCGCCATTCCGCTGCAATCCGCCTATTGCGCCGCCAAGTTCGCGGTGCGGGGCTTCATGGACTCTCTGCGCGTCGAGCTGCTGCACGATCGCAGCCGCATCCGGCTGACGATGGTGCAGCTTCCGGCGGTCAACACGCCGCAATTCGAATGGGCGCGCAACCGCATGGGCGAGCGTGCCCAGCCCGTGCCGCCGATCCATCAGCCGGAGGCGGTCGGCGAGGCGATTTTCGCAGCAGCAGTGCAGCCGAAGCGCGAGGTCTGGCTCGGCTGGCCGACCCTGAAGGCGATCCTCGGCGCTATGGCGGTACCCGGGCTGGCGGACCGCATCCTGGCGCGGCAGGGCTATTCCGGCCAGCTGACGGGCGAGGCCCTGCCCGCCGGGCGGCAGGACAACCTGTTCCGGCCGGTGCCGGGGCCGCACCGGACGCGGGGGCGCTTCAGCAGCCGCGCGTCCAGCCGGGTGCATGCGATCGAGCCGGCCCTGTTGCGGGCGGTGATCGGGGGAGCGGTCCTCGCCCTGCCGGCGCTGGCCTGGATGGCGGGGCGGCGTTCCGGGGCCCGGTCCAGGCCCCGGCTCGGGGGCTGATCGCGGGACCATGCCTGGAAGGATCGAGGACTACGCGCTGATCGGCGACCTGGCGACGGCGGCGCTGGTGGGGCGGGACGGGTCGATCGACTGGCTCTGCTGGCCGCGCTTCGACTCCGATGCGGTCTTCGCCGCGCTGCTCGGCACGCCGGAGCATGGGCGCTGGCGGATCGCGCCGGACTGGGAAGGCGGCGAGCGGCCCCATATCCGCCGCGCCTATCGGGATGGCACGCTGGTGCTGGATACGGAGTTCCGCACCGGCAGCGGCGCCGTCCGCCTCACCGACTTCATGAACGTGCGCGACGACGGCGTGTCGAACCTGGTGCGGATCGTCACCGGGCTGCGTGGCGAGGTCGCCATGCGCGGGGAGCTGGTGCTGCGCTTCGACAACGGGCGCGTCATTCCGTGGGTCTCACGGCTGCCGGACGGAACGGGCATCCGGGCGGTGGCGGGGCCCGATCTGGTGGTGATGCGGACCGGTGTGCCGGTGCGCGGCGAGGACATGCACAGCGTGTCGCGCTTCGTGGTGAAGGCGGGGGAAAGCGTTCCCTTCGTCCTGTCCTATGGCGCATCGCACCTGCCGCCTCCGCCGCCGCTGGACCCCGGGGAGCGGCTGGCCGAGACGGAGTCCGGCTGGCGGCAATGGGCCGCCGGCTGTGCCGGGGCCGGCCCCTGGACCGATGCGGTGCGCCGCTCCGTGGTGACGCTGAAGGCCCTCACCTACCGCCCCACCGGCGGCATCGTGGCGGCGCCCACGACCTCCCTGCCGGAGAAGCTGGGCGGATCGCGGAACTGGGACTACCGCTTCTGCTGGCTGCGCGATTCGACCCTGACGCTGATGGCGCTGCTGCGCGCCGGCTATGTGGAGGATGCCGCCGCCTGGCGGGACTGGCTGGTCCGTGCGGTGGCGGGAAGCCCGGACCAGATCCAGATCATGTACGGGCTGGCGGGCGAGCGCCGGCTGACCGAGTACGAGGCGGACTGGCTGCCCGGCTACGAGGATTCGCGGCCGGTCCGGGTGGGCAACGCGGCCTACGGGCAATTGCAGCTCGATGTCTTCGGCGAGGTGGCGAACACGCTCTACCAGGCGCACCGGCATGGGCTGGCCTTCGACCGGCAGGCCTGGTCGTTGCAACATGCCCTGACCGACCATCTGGCGAAGGTCTGGAAGCAGCCGGACGAAGGCATGTGGGAGGTCCGCAGCGGGCCGGAGCAGTTCACCTTCTCCAAGGTCGCCGCCTGGGCGGCAGTGGACCGGGCGGTGCGCAGCATCGAGCATTTCGGCATGCGCGGCCCGCTGAAACGGTGGCAGGCGCTGCGGCAGAGGATCCACGAGGATGTCTGTCGGCGCGGCTTTGATCCGGAACTGGGCAGCTTCACCCGTGCCTATGGCTCGGGCGACCTGGATGCGAACCTGCTGCTGCTGCCGGCGGTGGGCTTCCTGCCCTATGACGACCCTCGCGTGCGCGGCACCATCGCGGCGGTGGAGAAACGGCTGCTGCGGGGCGGGTTCCTGCTGCGCTACGCCACCGGGGAGACGCGCGACGGGCTGCCCGGCGACGAGGGAGTGTTCCTGGCCTGCTCCTTCTGGCTCGCCAATGCCTATCACCGCACCGGGCGCAGGCATGAGGCGCTGGACCTGTTCGGACGCCTGCTGGACCTGCGCAACGATGTCGGCCTGCTGTCCGAGGAGTACGACCCGGGGGCGCGGCGCCTGATCGGCAACTTCCCGCAGGCCTTCTCGCACATCGCCCTGGTCAACACGGCCTATGAGCTGAGCGGCCATCCTGGCGGCCGCGAGGCGGAGGACGGCCCGCCACCGGCGAGGAAGGCTGGCCGCTCACCGCCGCCGCTGGCACCTGGGGCCTAGGGCCAACCCGTGGCCGGACCGGAGACCGGCCATGGGCGGGCTCCAGCGGAGAGGATGCACCCCGCCCGGGCCCGGCACCGGGCGGCTATTGCAGGGTGAACTGGCCATCGACATAGTGGAACTCGGCGGGGCGCCAGAGCGCCGCCGAGGCGACGCGCACCGAATGCAGCGGCCCCTCGATCTCGCGCTGCCAGAAGCCGATGAAGCGGTGCAGCTCCGGGAAGCCGGGAGCGTGGTCGAGTTTCTGCCAGACGAAGCTCTGCAGCACGGAAGGATGGTCGGGCAGGCGATAGAGCAGCTCGGCGGTGGTGACACGTGGTTCCGCGAAGCGGACGAGGTTCCCGATTTCCCGCAGGATCATGCGAAGCATCTCTCCTCAGGCCGCGGCTTGTCGCGTCTGTCATCATACTGCCATGGACCGTCGCCTCCAGATCAATAAAAAAGCGCCCTTTATCAAACGATTAGCACTCATTTGGTGGAATTGCTGCCGAACACCTTGACGAAGGGTGGGGCACGGCCCTAGATCGCTGGCACTCGGCGGGGGCGAGTGCTAACAGCGCCCGTCCCCGGCGGAGCTCATGAATCCGAGACCACGGTTTCCAAAGGCTTAGGAGCGTTCCTGATGAACTTCCGCCCTCTGCACGACCGCGTCCTCGTTCGCCGCGTCACGGCCGACGAGAAGAGCGCTGGCGGCATCATCATCCCCGACACCGCCAAGGAGAAGCCGCAGGAAGGCGAGATCGTCTCCGTCGGCACCGGCACGGTGAGCGACAAGGGTGAGGTCCGCCCTCTCGACGTCAAGGCCGGTGACCGCATCCTGTTCGGCAAGTGGTCGGGCACCGAGGTGAAGCTGAACGGTGAGGATCTCCTGATCATGAAGGAGTCCGACATCATGGGTGTGATCGGCTGACGCCGCACGCCTTCGTCGCTTCCCTTCCCCATTCAAACACAGAGGTAGAGCAAGATGGCTGCTAAGGACGTCAAGTTCGGCCAGAACGCCCGCGACCGCATGCTGCGCGGCGTCGACATTCTCGCTGATGCCGTGAAGGTCACGCTGGGCCCCAAGGGCCGCAACGTGGTGATCGACAAGTCCTTCGGCGCGCCGCGCATCACCAAGGATGGTGTGACGGTCGCCAAGGAAATCGAGCTGGCCGACAAGTTCGAGAACATGGGCGCGCAGATGGTGCGCGAGGTCGCTTCCAAGCAGAACGACCTGGCCGGTGACGGCACCACCACCGCCACCGTGCTGGCGCAGGCGATCGTCCGCGAGGGCGCGAAGTCCGTGGCCGCCGGCCTGAACCCGATGGACCTGAAGCGCGGCATCGACAAGGCCGTGGCGATCGTCGTCGAGGACCTGAAGGCCAACTCGCGCAAGATCACCACCTCCGCCGAGGTCGCCCAGGTCGGCACGCTGTCCGCCAACGGCGAGTCCGAGATCGGCGAGATGATCGCCCAGGCGATGGAGAAGGTCGGCAACGAGGGCGTGATCACGGTCGAGGAAGCCAAGGGCATCCAGACCGAGCTCGACGTCGTCGAGGGCATGCAGTTCGACCGCGGCTATGTCTCCCCGTACTTCATCACGAATGCGGAGAAGATGATCGCGGAGCTGGATAACCCCTATATCCTGATCCACGAGAAGAAGCTTTCCCAGCTGCAGCCGATGCTGCCGCTGCTGGAGGCCGTGGTGCAGTCCGGCCGTCCGCTGATTATCGTGGCCGAGGACGTCGAGGGCGAGGCGCTGGCCACCCTGGTCGTCAACAAGCTGCGCGGTGGCCTGAAGATCGCCGCCGTGAAGGCCCCGGGCTTCGGCGACCGCCGCAAGGCGATGCTCGAGGACATCGCGATCCTGACCGGTGGCCAGGTCGTGTCCGAGGATCTCGGCATCAAGCTCG
The DNA here is from genome assembly GCF_001950415.1 of Roseomonas sp. TAS13. NCBI lineage: Bacteria > Pseudomonadati > Pseudomonadota > Alphaproteobacteria > Acetobacterales > Roseomonadaceae > Roseomonas > Roseomonas sp. TAS13. The sequence goes on along the minus strand of NZ_BDLP01000111.1, from coordinate 4,670 downwards.
AGAACGTGACGCTCGACATGCTCGGTAAGGCCAAGACGGTCCGCATCGAGAAGGAGAACACCACGATCGTCGACGGTGCCGGCTCCAAGGAGGACATCCAGGGCCGCGTGGAGCAGATCAAGGCGCAGATCGAGGAGACCACCTCGGACTACGATCGCGAGAAGCTGCAGGAGCGCCTGGCGAAGCTGGCTGGCGGCGTGGCCGTGATCCGCGTCGGCGGTTCCACCGAGGTCGAGGTGAAGGAGCGCAAGGACCGCGTCGACGACGCGCTGCATGCGACCCGCGCCGCGGTCGAGGAAGGCATCGTGCCGGGCGGCGGTGTTGCCCTGGCCCGTGCGACCACCAAGCTGGCGCATGTGCAGGTGGACAACGACGACCAGCGCGTCGGCGTCGAGATCGTGCGCCGCGCGATCCAGGTGCCGCTGCGCCAGATCGCCGAGAACGCCGGCCAGGACGGCGCGGTGATCGCGGGCGACGTGCTGCGCAAGACCGATAGCTACGACTACGGCTATGACGCTCAGACTGGCGAGTACAAGCAGCTGATCGCCGCCGGCATCGTGGACCCGACCAAGGTCGTGCGCACCGCGCTGCAGGACGCCGCTTCCGTGGCCGCGCTGCTGATCACCACCGAGGCGATGATTGCCGAGAAGCCCGAGAAGAAGGCCCCTGTGGGCGGTCCTCCGGGCGGCGGCATGGGTGACATGGACTTCTGATCCTTCCGGGATCGGGGTTCGGAAGGGGGCGGTCCGCAAGGGCCGCCCCTTTTCCTTTTTGCGGAAAGGGCGGCGGCGGTGGAAAGGCTGACGGGACGGGTGATCTGGTACCAGCCGGCCAAGAGCTATGGCTTCATCCAGGCCGATGACGGCGGGCCGGATGTGATGGTGCATGTCACGGCACTGCGGGCGGCTGGGCTGGAAGGGCTGGAGAAGGGGCAGCGCCTGTCCTTCGCGGTGGAGGATCGCGGTGGCCGCCGGGGCGCGGTCGCGATCCGGGTGGCCGAGGGCGGAGCGGAGCGGTAGGCCATCCGGGCCTGCGGCGTTCTTGACCGGCTGCCGGGGCTCTGGTTTCCTCGCACCCGGCTTGATCGGAGCCTCCGTGTCCGCGGAAAGGGCTGCGCCCACGCTCGCAGAAAGCGGTGCCGTCCCTTTTCCACCCTTTCCTGCCTGGCTGGCGGACACAGGCACGAGGAAGGGGCTTTCCTTGTCCGATCCATCGGCCTCCGCGCCTGCGTCCGGCGATCCGCGTCCAGCGATGCCGTTCCGCCTGAACCTCGAACAGCAGCGAAAACGCGCCAAGGAGTTGCTGCGGCAGTTGCGGGCCGGGGATGCCGAGGCCTGGCAGCGCTTCCGCCAGCGTCATCCGCGGGTCCCTGCCGAAGGCCCCGCCACGCTGGGCCGGCTGAGCGAGGCGCAGCTTGTCATCGCCCGGGAGTTCGGCCTGCCGAGCTGGCCCCGGCTGAAGGCGCATATCCAGGCCATGGAGCGTAGCTGGGCGAGCATCCGGCGCGGCGGGGATGCGCCGGACCGCGACATGGCGACCCTGCATCTCCGCTGCGGCAGCGATATCGGTCCGGGGCTGAAGGAGGCCGGGTTCGCCGGCGATTTCCTGGAGTATTCCGATCCCTTCTGCCAGGGGCCGGTCCTGACCGGCCCGGACTGGCTGGAGCGACGCGCGGATTTCCTGGCGCAGTCCTATGGCACGGGCAGCGGCATGAGCCGGGAGGAGATCGCGACGAAGCTGCACCGGGCAGAGGAGGATCTGGCGGCCGCGTCGGTGCGCTACCGGCGCGTCGTGCTCTGGTTCGAGCACGATATCTACGACCAGCTGATCCTGGCGCGCTGCCTCGCACTTTTCGCCGGGGCAGCGCCGACGCGGCTGGAACTGGTTTCCCCGGCCCGCTATCCGGGCGCGACGCGCTTCATCGGGCTGGGCCAGTTGCCGCCGGAGGCGCTGCGCCTGCTATGGGAGGAACGCATTCCCGTCCCCGCCGAGGCCCTGCGATCGGGGCAGGCGGTCTGGGAAGCGCTGCGTCAACCGGACCCGAGGAGGCTGGCCGACCTGGGCAGGGCGGGAACACCGGGCATGCCGCAACTCGGCCGGGCGGTGCTGCGGCACTGCCAGGAACTGCCCTGGATCAGAGACGGGCTGGGACTGACAGAGAGGCTGATCCTGCAATTGCTGGCGGAGGGGCCACACCGGGTCAACCGGGTCTTCGAGCGGCTGATGCTGGAACGGGAACCGCTGCCCTGGATGACGGACCTGATGATCCACGACACGGTGGAGCGCATGCGCCGTGTCGGCCAGCCGGTTTTCCTCGGCACCTACGAGGATGGCGAGAACCGCTGGCCCAGGGAGGAGCTGACCATCACGCTCCTTGGACGCGCCGTGCTGGCCGGGGCCGTGGACTGGTTGTCGCTGGCCCCGCCGGCCCGGTGGGTCGGCGGCGTCCGGATCGATGGCCCCGGTGCCGCCTGGCGATGGGATGACGGCACGGCCTCGGTCCGGCCTCCACGGGGCGCGTGAGGGTGCGGGGCTCGCCCGCCTGCCGGATTCAGGTGGAGGGGGCCTCCTCCCAGACCTTGAGCGCGGCGGCCCGGTTCAGGATGCTGCGGGTGCGTTCCGCCTGATCCACATTGGCGGGCTTCACCACGACAATGGCTTCGGCATGCTCGGTGGCAGCGGTGCCTTCCGTGCCGCTGGCCTGGGAGGCCAGCTCGCTGAGCCCGCCCGCCCCGGCCCCGGCCGCGAGGGCCGCCCCGACCGCCGGGATGGCGGCCCCGCCGGTGGCCACAACCACGCCCGCCGCCGCCATGCCGGCAGCGGCGGCGGCCATGCTGTTGCGCATGGTGCGGAGGTTGCGGTGCTCATCTTCGCGCAGCGGCTCATCGCCGCTGTCCTCGGGCATGGTCTCGGCCCGGGGGGCGGGCGCCGCCGTTGCGGCCGGGGCCGGAGCCGGGGTGGGATCGGCGTGGCGGACGGAGATCTGGGCGCGGGGAATGGCCTCGCCCTCCAGATAGGAGAGGACTGCCTCGACCGCCTCCTTGTCGCGGAAGCTGGCCAGGATCGTGGGTTGGGCCGGCGTGGCGGATGTTTCGCTCATGGTTCTGCTCTCCCGCACTTGGACGGAAGGCAAACGCCCTGTGGCGGGCAACCGTTGCGGAAGGCCGGCATTCCGGTCTTCCGCCGCTCCCGCCCAGCCGGTCCGGCCCGATGGGGAGCCCCGGTGGAGCGACCCCGGGGTCAGATGACCTGGTAGCGGGCCTTGGCGGCGCGCTCGATGGCGCCGGCCACGAGGCGGTCGATGTCCAGGCCGATGCGGAAGTCCTGCAGGAAACGCAGCTCGTCCTGGGTGGCATCGCCATCGGCGGCGACGATCTCGCAGGCGAGGAGATAGGCGGTCTCGCGCAGGCGCTGCGGCAGGGCGTCGCGGATCAGCGCGACCACCTCGTCCAGCCCGTCCGTGTCGCCCAGCAGGTTCAGCACGATCTCGGTCACCGTCTCGATGCCGCTGACGTGGAAGTCGCTGAAGACCGGCAGTTCCTTGACCAGGCGCGACATGGTGGCGAGCTCCGCGTCGGTCATGTGGCCGTCGCAGGCGCTCATCACCACCATGGCGCCGACCAGGGCCTCCTGGGCCGAAAGACGGACGGGGGTTGCCTGGGGTGAACTCATGTCGAGGGGCATGTCCGTTGAGGCTCCTATAGCCGGATCGTCTCGCAGCCCGGGGCACATCCCGTCAATGGCAGCCGCATCAAGGGGCCGCGAGCCATGCGGAAAGCACGGCTCGGCGCCCCGGACGGGGTTCAGCCCGCCAGGAATTCGCGGGTCCGGCGCGTGGCTTCGGCGAGGCCGACGCGGTGGGTTACGACGCCGTCCGGCAGGCCCGCGAGGAGGCGCGAGGGCGCCCGCGAGTCGAGCAGCACGAAGACGCCGCGGTCGTCGGCACGGCGGACGAGGCGGCCGAAGGCCTGGCGCAGCCGGTGGCGGGCGACGGCGTCGTCCCATTCCTTCGGCCGGCCGCCGGACAGGTGCAGGCGGCGCTCGCGGTGCAGGATGGTCGGGCGCGGCCAGGGCACGCGGTCGAAGACCAACAGGCGCAGCGAGCGGCCGGGCACGTCCACGCCGTCGCGCAGCGCATCCGTGCCGAGCAGGCAGGAATCCTCCTCGGCGCGGAAGACGTCGACCAGGGTGGAGTTGTCCATCGCGTCCACGTGCTGGGCGTAGAGCGGGATGCCCGCCTTCTCCAGCCCCGGGGCGATGCGGTCATAGGTGTTGCGCAAGCGCCGGATCGCGGTGAAGAGGCCCAGCGCGCCGCCGCCCGAGGCGCGGAACAGCGCCTCCATCGCGGCGGCCTGCTGGCCGGTGTCGCGGCCGATATCGGTTACCACCAGCGACAGGGTCTGAGCGCCGTAGTCGAAGGTGGAGGGTACGGCGGCCCGCACCGCCGGCAGGGGCAGGTGCGAGGCGCCGGTGCAGGCCTCGGCGGCCTCCCAGGCGGCCTCGGGATCGGGTTGGCCGTCGCTGGCCAGCACCACGTCGCGCAGCGTGGCGGAGGTGATCAGCAGCCCGTGCGCCGGGGCGGCGACCGCCAGGGCGAAGGGCTCGGTGGGATCGAGGTGGTGGCGGTGCATGGCCGCATCGACCTCCCGCCCCTCGCGCCGGGTGATGGC
>NZ_BDLP01000110.1:0-12632 GCF_001950415.1 Roseomonas sp. TAS13 | reverse complement strand
GGGGAAACGGCGGACGACGCGCTGGGCGAGGCCCGGCTGCGCGATGGCTTCCGCGCCGCCGGCCAGGGGCGGATCCAGGTGGCGCTGGAACCCGAGGCCGCCGGGCACCGCTTCGCCAGCACCCTCGACGGCGCGGCCACCGTGCTGGTCGGGGATTTCGGCGGCGGCACCAGCGACTTCTCGATCCTGCGCTTCGAGCCCGGCCCGCCGCGCCGCGTCGCGCCGCTCGGCCATGCCGGCGTCGGCATCGCCGGCGATGCGCTGGACTACCGCATCATCGATCATGTGGTCTCGCCGCGCTTCGGCAAGGGCACCAGCTACCAGATCATGGGCAAGGACCTGCCCGTGCCGCCCGGATGGTACGCCAACTTCGCCCGCTGGCACCGGCTCTCCCTCATGCGCGCCCCGCGCACCCTGCGCGAGATCGAGGAGGTCGCCCGCACCGCCGACCACCCCGAGCGCCTGCACCACCTGATCCGCTTCATCGAGGAGGAGGCGGGCTACGCGCTCTACCAGGCCGTCTCCGGCGCCAAGGCCGCGCTCTCCCGCGCGCCCTCCACCACGCTGCGCTTCGAGCATGAGGGCTTCCGGCTGGAGGAGGAGGTGGCCCGCGCCGATTTCGAGCGCTGGATCGCCCCGGAGCTGGCCCAGTTCGAGGCAGCGGTGGACCGCGCCCTGGCCGATGCGGGCCTGCGGGAAGGAGAGGTGGACCGCGTCTTCCTCACTGGCGGCACCTCCCTGGTCCCGGCGGTACGGCACCTCTTCGAGCGCCGCTTTGGCCCGGAGCGGGTGGCGGGCGGCAGCGAGTTTGTCTCGGTGGCGGAGGGCCTCGCGCTGATCGGCGCCGAGGCGCAGGATAGGTAGCGCCGGAGGGCACCGCCCCCCGAAAGAACAGCCCGAACGGGAAGAACCGCCATGAGCCAGATCCGCTTCGAGGACATCGACGCCGCGACGCCGAGCCGGGAAAGCCTCTCCGCGCGATACGCCGTCATCGAGGCGCTGCTGGGCCGCCCCGGCACCTCCGGCCATGCCGAGGCGCTGGAGGAATGGGACCGGCTGCGGCGCGAATACGAGACCTGGAGCTCCCTGGTGCACCTGCGCTTCTCGCAGGATACCACCGACGAGGAGGTCAGGGCGGCGCGCGAATACGCCGATGCCCTGGCCCCGGTCGCGACGGAGCACGAGGTCGCCGTCAAGCGCCGCCTCCTGGCCGAGCCGGATCGCCGGGCGCTGGAGCGCCTCGCCGGCGCCCATGCGCTGCGCCTCTGGGAAACAGACATCACCACCTTCGAGCCGGCGATCGCGAAGGACCTGGAGGAGGAGGCGAAGCTCGGCGCCCGCTACACCGCGCTGCTCGCCTCCGCCCGCTTCGAGATCGGCGGCAAGTCGGTGAACCTCGCCGGCCTCGCCCCCTATGCCGAGGACCTGGACCGCGACACCCGCCACCGCGCCGAACGCCTGCGCTGGAGCTTCTTCGAGGCGAACGCGAAGGAGCTGGACGCGATCTACGACGGGCTGGTGAAGCTGCGCGACGGCATGGCGCGCAAGCTGGGCTATGACAGCTACACCCCGCTCGCCTACCGCAACATGCGCCGGGTGGATTACGGGCCGGAGGACGTGGCCCGCTACCGCGAGCAGGTGGCGGAGCATGTCGTGCCCCTGGTCTCCCGCCTGATGGAGCGGCAGCGCCGCGAGAATGGCTGGGAGAAGCTGTATTTCTGGGATGAGGCGCTGGTCGATCCCCAGGGCAACCCGAAGCCCGCGGGCTGCCACGACCTGCTCGTGACCCGCGCCCAGGCAATGTTCGACGCGATGGACCCGCGCCTGGGCGATTTCTACCGCCTGATGCACGAGGGCGGCTTCCTCGACCTGAAGAACCGTCCGGGCAAGGCGGGCGGCGGCTTCTGCACCTCCTTCCCCAGCTATGGGGTGCCCTTCATCTTCGCCAACTTCAACGGCACCAACCACGATATCGGCGTCTTCACGCACGAGATGGGGCACGCCTTCCAGAACTGGGAAAGCCGCGAGCAGCCGGGCATCGACTATCTCTGGCCGACCATGGAGGCGGCGGAGATCCATTCCATGGGCCTCGAATTCCTTACCTGGCCACAGATGGAGAAGATGGTGGAACCCGGCGCCGCCGACCGCTTCCGCCGCCTGCACCTGATCACCTCGCTCGCCTTCCTGCCCTATGGCGTCTGCGTCGATCACTTCCAGCACGAGGTTTATGCCAACCCCGGGGCCACCCCGGCCGAGCGCCACGCGATCTGGCAGCGGCTGGAGAAGCTCTACATGCCCTGGACGGATTACGGCGACCTCGCCCATCCGGCGCGGGGCGGGCGCTGGCAGGCCAAGCACCACATCTACCGTTCGCCCTTCTACTACATCGACTACACCCTGGCGCTCTGCTGCGCGATGCAGCTCTGGGTGAAGTCCCGCCGCGACTACGCGGGCACGCTGGAGGCCTATGTCGCCCTTTGCGGCCAGGGCGGCTCCGCCCCCTTCGGCGAACTCGTCCGCTCCGCCGGCCTCGTCTCCCCCTTCGAGCCGGGCGCCCTGGCCGAGGTGGTGCGCGAGGCCGAGGCCGTGCTCGGGGCGTGACGGCGGCCTCCCCGGAGAAAGGGCGGCCCGGAGGCGCGGCGGCGGTCGCGGTGATCGGCGCCGGCCCCGCCGGGCTCTTCGCCGCGGAATGCCTGGCCGGGGCGGGCTGCGCCGTCACCGTCTTCGACCGTATGCCTTCCCCGGCCCGCAAGCTGCTGATCGCCGGGCGCGGCGGCCTGAACCTGACCCACAGCGAGCCGCTGGACGCCTTCCTCCCCCGCTATGGCGCGGCCCACGACTGGCTGGAGGCCGCCATCCGCGCCTTCCCGCCCGAAGCGCTGCGCCGCTGGTGCGAGGATCTCGGCCAGCCGACCTTCACCGGCAGCAGCGGCCGCGTCTTTCCCACCGCCTTCAAGGCGGCGCCCCTATTGCGCGCCTGGCTGCGCCGGCTGGATGCGCTGGGCGTCCGCCTGCGCCCACGGCACCGCTGGACCGGCTGGGACAGGCAGGGAAGGCTGCTCTTCGAGCCCGAGGGGGCTGAAGCCTTCGCATGGCGGGCCGATGCCACGCTCCTCGCCCTGGGCGGCGCCTCCTGGCCGCGCCTGGGCTCGGACGCCGCCTGGGTGCCGGTCCTGCGCGATGCCGGGATCGCCATCTCGCCGCTCCGCCCTGCCAATGCCGGCTTCACCCTCGACTGGTCGCCCCTGTTCCGCGAACGTGCCGCCGGCGAGCCGCTGAAGCGCATCGCCCTGCATTTCGAGGGCCACACGGTCCGGGGCGAGGCCGTCGTGACGGCCGAGGGGCTGGAAGGCGGGGTGTTCTACGCCCTTTCCGCCCCCTTGCGCGAAGCCATCGCCCTCCGGGGAGAAGCGGTGCCGCAACTCGATCTCCGGCCCGACCTTCCAGCCGAGGACGTGCTGCGGCGCCTTTCCGCGCCCCGTCGCGGGCAATCCCTTTCCAACTTCCTGCGCAAGACCCTGGCCCTGCCGCCCGTGGCCATCGGCCTGCTGCGGGAGGCGGCGCGGGAGGCACCGGACAGCCTGTCGGAACCGGCGCGGCTGGCAGGGCTGGTCAAGGCGCTCCCGCTGCGCCTGACAGGGATCAGGCCGATCGAGCGCGCCATTTCCTCGGCGGGCGGCATTGGCAGAGAGGCATTGGACGCGAACTTCATGCTCCGCCGCCGTCCCGGCATCTTCGCCGCGGGGGAGATGCTGGACTGGGAGGCGCCGACCGGGGGCTACCTGCTCCAGGCCTGTTTCAGCACCGGCCGCGCGGCGGCGGAAGGAATGCAGCACTGGCTGCGTCTGCCGGAAACGGTTCCGCCGGTGCCGTAGGGGGCAAGGGAAGGCTCGCGCTCGTCTCTTCTCGTCCACCGGCTATTCCCCCGCCTGCTCCGCGACGATTCCCGCAGTCCCGCAGGAAACCCATCCGCCATGCCGGCGCTCAAGGTTTCACAACGTTTCCGGAGACACCGAAGTGGGCATCATCTGGACCATCATCATCGGCTTCATCGTGGGCCTGGTCGCCAAGTTCCTGATGCCTGGGCGTGACCCTGGCGGCTTCATCATCACCACGATCCTGGGCATCATCGGCGCCGTGGTGGCCACCTATCTCGGCCAGGCCGTCGGCTGGTACGGACCAGGACAGGGAGCCGGGTTCATCGCCTCCATTGTCGGCGCGGTTATCGTCCTCTTCATCTACCGCATGGTGGCCCGACGCTCGAACTCCGTCTGAGGAAAGAGCCTCCAGGCGGAGCACCTGCGCGTCATGAAGGAACCGGAGCCGGCATAGCGGGCTCCGGTTTTTTCTTGCCCGCTTCCGGGTGGCGGAGGGTACTTCCCCACTGCCCGGCTGCTCTTCACGCATCCCGGGATATCCGCGATGCTTCCCTCCTCGAAAAGGGAGGAAGAAGAATGCTGGTTTCCCTGGTCACGCCCCGGCTGATCCTCCTGGGCGGCGGCGCGGTGGCGCAGGTCGCCGAGGTGCTGGCGCAGTTCGGGCTGTCCCGACCCCTGGTGGTGACCGATCCCTGGATGGTCTCCTCCGGCATGGTGGAACGTTGCCTGGAGCCGCTGCGGCAGGCCGGGCTCGAACCGGCCGTCTTCTCCGACACCGTGCCCGATCCCACCGACACGGTGGTGGCGGCGGGCGTGGAGCGCCTGCGCGGTGCCCGGCATGATTGCCTGATCGGCTTCGGCGGCGGCAGCCCGATGGACACCGCCAAGGCCATGGCCATCCAGGCCGCGCTGGAACCCGGCACCCATATCCGCAGCGTGAAGTTCCCCGCCCGGGCGGATCGCGGTGCCCTGCCGGTGATCTGCATCCCCACCACGGCCGGCACCGGCAGCGAGGCCACCCGCTTCACCATCGTCACCGACACGGAACGCGACGAGAAGATGCTGATCGCCGGCCTGGGCGCCCTGCCCCTGGCCGCCATCGTGGACCACGAGCTGAGCTGGACCGTCCCGCCCCGGATCACCGCCGATACCGGCGTGGACAGCCTGACCCATGCACTGGAAGCTTTCGTGTCCCGCCGGGCGAACCCCTTCTCCGACGACTATGCCCGCCAGGCCATGCGCCTCATCGTGCCCAACCTGCGAGCCGCCTATGCCCGGCCGGACGATGTTGCGGCGCGGGAGGCCATGATGCGCGGTGCCCTGCTGGCGGGGCTCGCCTTTTCCAACGCCTCGGTCGCGTTGGTGCATGGCATGTCCCGCCCGCTGGGCGCGCATTTCCATGTGCCGCACGGGTTGTCCAACGCCATGCTGCTGCCCGCCGTGACCGCCTACAGCCTACCGGGTGCCCTGCCGCGCTATGCCGAGGCGGCGCGGATCATGGGCGTGGCGGGGCCGGAGGAGGGGGACCAGGCCGCCGCGGCCCGGCTGGTCGAGGCCCTGCGCGCGCTGAACCGTGACCTCGCGGTGCCGTCCCCCGCCGCCTGGGGGATCGAGGAGCGGCGCTGGAACACGCTCCTGCCCCTGATGGCGGAACAGGCCCTGGCCTCCGGCAGCCCCGGCAACAACCCGCGCGTGCCGGGGAAGGAGGAGATCATCGGGCTGTACCGGGAGGTGTATGGAGGATAGCCGCAGCCTCATGCCCCCGTTTCTTCCCGGCGGTGATCCAGCCCGGTCCGGCGATGGTATCCGGGCGGAGCCTGCCTATCCCTCCGTGAGCACGGCGTCGTCGTCCACCCGCTGCGGCGGGAAGGCAGCGGGGGGGTGCCAGCCGTCGGGCCACTGTCCCCGCAGCACTGCATCCAGGAACCGCGCGATGGCGCTGTCCCAGCTCCAGGACGGGCCGCGCCCGGCCGGGCGCGAGGCGCTTGCCGCGGCCTGCCCGAGCGTGCGCCGTATGGCGTCCGGAAGAGCGGTGGAGATGGCCCCTTCGTAGAGGGTGACGTCTGTCCGCCATACCCCGTCGTGGCCCGGCAGCCGCCGGGCGATGACCGGAAGCCCGACCTGCACGGCCTCATCGACGAAGGGGACGCTGCTCTCGCTCTCGGACGTGACCAAAAGGGCCGAGCAGACCGTCCGGAGCTGGCGCTGCTTCGTCTCCTCGGGCTGGAGGATCCAGTGCAGCCGGTATCCGGATTCGCGGTGCTGGCGCAAGGCCGCCGCGAAACGTCCCATCCCTTTTCCCATGGGGCCGACCAGGGTCAGCGCGACATCATATCCCTCGGACCATAGCGTCTCGACAGCTTCGAGCGCCTGATCGAGTCCATCCCAGATCGCGAAGGGACCGTTCATGAGAAGGGTGGGGCGCCGGGCCGCGGATCTGATGGCCGCGAGATAGGCTCCTTCCTCCGTGTCGCCGAGTTTCGCCGGCAGGGGGCCGACATAATCGGCGCCGGCCCGCAGGCTGGCTATCGGAAGAGGGCAGTTCCGCGTGATCTGGCCATCGTCGAGCCAGGACCTGAGCCCCTGGGCCGTGGCGGGCGACCAGCAGACGGCGCCATCCGCGATGGCCAGCAGCCGGGCGTGCCAGTCCGCCAGGGGAAGCGCATCGCTTCCCAGGCGTTCGGGCTGCAGCAGCGGCAGCGAATCATGCAGCAGCACGACCACCTGCACCCCCGAAAGGCGCAGGCGCTGGATTTCCCGGAGTTCCGCATGCGTCATTCCGGCATGTGGGACCGCGCAGAACAGGATATCGCCCTCGCCGGCATCGAGCGGCCGCTGCCAGCCCGGCAGGAGCGTCGTGCCGAGCAGGGCCGAGGCGATGTCCGGGGCATAGTGCAGCCGCCCATCCAGGAAGCGGACGGCTTCTCCCCGGGCCTCGGACACGTCATGCCGGAGCAGGCGGCGGCAGGTCTCCTCGACCGCCCTGCCGGAGCCATGGCCGGGTTTCTCCGGACTCCAGCCGGAGAGCTCGAGGAAGACACGCCTGACGAGCGGCCTCGTCAGGGTTCGCGCCGTGGCGCGGGCCATGTCCGCCAGAATCTCCTGCGACAGGCTGGGCTGATCCGCCAGGCTGCGGCCCATCTGCGCGATGGCCGGGGCTGGAGACGCGGCATAGGCACTCTCGATCGCCGCGTGGTACTGGGCCGCGACGGCATCGGCCCCGAGAACCTCGGCCGCATAGGCGCTGCCGGCACGTCCCAGTGCCTCGCGGCGCCCGGCATCGTCGCGCAGCGACGTCAGCGCCGCGCTCAGTTCCTCGTCGCTGAACGTGTCCGGCAGCTTGATCACGCATTCATCGGGCAGTTCGGCCGAGGAGCCATGCGCGTTGACGATCAGCGGCAGGCCCGCGGCAAGGCAGTCGGCGATGGCGCCGGAACTCTCGCCGCGTGACTTGCTGCGGAGTTGCACGGCGATATCGGATGCGGCGAGCCACAGGTCGTAGGTGTCCGCGTCGATGCGGCCCAGGAAGCGCGGCTGGTCCGCATCCTGCTCCGGAGCCGTGCCCTCGGCCAGATGGGCGGCGTCGTCCGCCAGCAGGCCCGCGAAGACCAGCAGGCCCGGATCGCCGTCCATACGCTGCCACGCGCCGATCAGGCGTTCCGGCAGCTTGGTCGCCGCCACGATCCCGAAGCTGCAGATGACGAACGCGTCTTCCGCCAGGCCGAGCTTCCGCCGGGCCTCGGCGCGGCCGGGGCGCGGGCGGAAGGCACGGAGGTGAGGGATGACGCTGGTCTTGCGGGTGACCGTTTCGCCGAAATGGTGGGACAGCACCTCCTGCGCGTGCCTGGAATGCTGGATGAGCCAGATGGCGCTTTCCAGGACCGGCAGCGAACATGGGAAGGAGCCGAGTGCCGCCAGATCGCCTTCCGCTTCGTAGGCCTCGACGGCGCGGTATCCGTGGGAGGCATAGAGATCCTCCCGGAAGCCCTCGGGCTTTCCCCTGCGGTGCGCGAAGGCATGCAGGGCGTTCGAGAGAAAGGCGTCGTGCAGGGTGACCACCCCCGGGATAGCCGGGAGCAGGTCCTGCAGCTGGAAGCGGTGAAACTCGGAATTGCCGATCTGGTAGAGGACACGGTCGAAACGGTCGGCCTTCGCGGCGAAGGTTTCCGGATCGATGACCGGGAAGCCGCCGGTCAGCCTGGGATCGTCAACGGGCGAGGCTTCCGTGACGAGCGTGATGTCGTAGTGCCTCGCCAGGCTCGGGATGAGATCCCGGCTGTAGTCCGCGATGCCGGTCGCCTGCGGCGGCAGGGGCGATACGAAGGCGAGACTGGGCCTCGGGCGCAGCACCGCGTGGCGCGTGGCCCCCAGTTCCTCGTCGCGGCGCAGGAGGGCGATCTGCTCCAGCGCGTCCCAGGCCAGCTCGGCACTGGCCTGCCAGGTGAACTTCCTCGCCTGCTCCCGCCCATGGGCCACAAGGGAATCGCGCAGCGAAGGGTTGTCCAGGACCTCCCTCATGCGGGCCGCGATCTCTTCGGGCCGCGTGGGATCGAAGAGCGCATCGGCCCTTCCCACGACCTCCGGCAGGCTCGTCGTATTGCTGGCGATGACCGGCGCGCCACATGCCATGGCTTCCGCGGCCGGAAGGCCGAAGCCTTCATGCAGCGACGGGAACACGAAGAGCGAGCAGGCCGTATAGAGCGCGGAAAGGTCGCCCTCCTCGACGAAGCGGGCGATGACGAACCGTTCTTCCGGGATGCCGTGCTCCGCTGCAACCCTGTGCAGCGTTCCGGGGTCCATCTTGCCGACGATGAGGAGCTGGTAGCGTGCCTGCAGGTCCGGCGGCAGCAGGGCATAGGCGCCGATGAGCCCGGCCTCGTTCTTGCGGATGTCGCCGGCGCCGAGGAAGAGGATGAACTCCCCTTTCAGCCCGTAGCGTTGCAGCAGCGCCGCGCGTCCTTTCTCGTCCAGGGAGGCGGGGCGGAAGTCGCCGTGGATGCCGGCCCGGATGTTGAAGACACGCCCGGGCGGATAGCCGAGATACCGGATGGCTTCCTGGCGGCTGGATTCGGAGATGGCCAGGAGGCCGGTGGAGAGCGACATCTCCTGCAGGCAGCCATAGTACCAGTTCTGGCCGCTGGAGATGATGCCCCTGGGGCCGAAATAGGTCTCGCGCAGGATCAGCGGGATCAGGTCGTAGCAGGTCCCGACGACCGGCAGGCGTTGCAGCGGCCCGGGCCAGCGGGTCACCACATCGTCGCCGAGCCCTTCGAAGATACTGGAGACATGGATCAGGTCGGGGCGCAGGGAGGCCAGGAACTGCGCCCGCAGATGCTCGGCGACGCCGCGGTTCGGCGAATGCGCGAAGAAGGAGGTTCCCGGCGGCGGGTGCCAGGACCTGATCTGATCCCGGGGCAGGATGGCCGAGAAGCTCTCGGTCAGCTTGCCGGCGACATCCGGGAAAGCACCGCTCAGCGCGACGACGACCTCGTGGCCGCGCGGGGCGCGCGCCATCGCGGCGGCAAGCTCCCGGGAATAACGGCCGATACCGCGCTCGTGGCTGCTTCCCTGCGCGCCCTGCAGGTCGATGACAAGCCGCATATCAGTACCGTTCCCGCCTTGCTGTCACGAACATGGGTTGCGTGACCATTCAGGCCTTTCTGAACAATTTCGCAAGGTATCGATACATACTGCCCTCACGACCACCCAGCCCCGACACGCTGTCCGGCGCGGCAGGCAGGGCCGTCACGGAATGGCTGGGCTGCTCCAGGGCCATGGGTTGGGGCCAGATCGCCTCGGGCTGCGCCATGGGCCAGGTCAGGCGCTGGGCCGCCGCCTGGTCGTAGTAGCGGTAGCGCATTTCCAGCCAGCCGGACGCCCGGGGCATGACGCGGCCGAACAGCTTCGCGGCCGGCCGCCCGCCCGGCACGCGGCGGACATAGCGCAGTGTCTTGTGGAAGATCCGGCGGGCCACGTCCTTCGGGGTCAGGTCGCCCCGCATCAGGTGAACGGGCGCGCGCAGCGGCGCGGTCACGCGCCATGAGGTACTGCTTTGCAGCGCATGGAACCGGGCTTCGGCCTGCTCCGCGCGGAGGCGCAGGGCATGGGCCACGCTTTCGCGCTGCGCGGTCTCTTCCGCGGCCCGGCGGTTCTGCCGCATCGCCTCGGCGGCCTGCTGCATGGCCTCCGCGACCTGCTGCTCCGCCAGGCCGCGTTTCTGCCGATCCGCTTCCGCGGCGTCGGAAAGCGCGTCCCGGAGGCTCGTCCCATAGGTGACACGGAGTTCGACCAGCCTTGCCTTCAGGGAGCGGATTTCGACTTCCGACCGGTGCTGGCGGGCCAGGGCCGCATCCTGGGCCTCCTGCAACGCGGCCTCCAGGGCCGCGATCTTCCGCTCGGCCTCGTCCTGCCGGGCCAGGGCGGCATCCCGGTTCTCCTGCAGGGCGGCTTCCAGGGAGGCGATCTTCCGCTCGGCCTCGCTCTGCCGGGCGAGAGCGCCGTCCTGGCTTTCCCGTAAGGCGGCTTCCAGGGAGGCGATCTTCTCCCCGGCCCGGTGTCCATCCGCGGTCGCGGTGTCCCGGGCCTGTTGCAGCTCGGCCAGCAGTCCGTCCCGCTGGGCCTCCGCGCTCGTGGCGCGCGACAGCGCGGCCTCCAGCTCGACCGGCAGGCCGGCGGAACGGAAGGCGTCGTCGAAGACATTGGGCTGCACCTGGAAGTGCCTGCCGAGCTCGTCGAAATGCTCTTCCGCCAGATAGAAGCGGTTCAGGCCGTCGAACCAGACGAAGCGATAGCCATGGTCCAGGAGGGACGGTTCCCAGCCGTAGTCCTCCTCCTGCGACAGGGGGCGCGTGGCTTCCAGCAGGATGATCCAGGGGCGGAAGCGGTGCAGGTCCATGCCGGCCAGCACCGCGCCCTCCCCGCCTTCCACGTCGATCTTCAGGAAGTGGATCGGGCCTTCCGGACGGTGTTCCGCGCAGATGTCCGCCAGCGTGCGGCAGGCGATGTCGATGCGCTCGACCTCCCAGCCGGTGGCCGCGTGATGCTCGGCGACGGCGGTGTCCAGCGTCGAGAGCCCTGTCGTGCCGATCCGGTAGAACGTCTTCGTCCCGGACGTTTCGGCGGCGCCGACCATCAGGTTGACGTCGCGTGTCCTTGCCTTCTGGAGTTCCTGGAAGAGCTGGGGATTGGGCTCGATGTTGATCCCGCTCCAGCCGTTCTCGTAGAAAAGGCGCGTCACGGACAGGTGGCCGGGCTTGGCGGCCCCGACATCGATGTAGAAGCCGTCCGGGACATGCTTCAGCGCCCGCCACAGCATCACATCTTCCTGATTCTGTGCCCAGGATAGGGAGGTCATCGCGCTAGCGGCCCTTCTTGCGAACAATGCGCCTGTCGGCGGGTCTTGGAGTGCCGTCCTGCATCCGTCGCGGGTGGACGGGCGCCCACACCGGCTGGTGGCGCGATGGACCCGGCGGCGGGGGCGGCAAGGAACGCTAGCCCCCCGCCACGGTCAGCCCCTCGACCCGCACCGTCGGACTGTCGGTGCCCCGGCGGAAGCGCAGGTCGTCGGCCGGGGTCATGGCGAGGAACATCTCGCGCAGGTTGCCGGCGATGGTCAGGCCGCTGACCGGCTCGGCGAGCTGGCCGTCGCGGATCATGAAGCCGGCGGCGCCGCGGCTGTAGTCGCCGGTCAGGGTGTTGACGCCGTGGCCGATCAGCTCGGTGACGTAGAGTCCCTCGCGGATATCGGCCATCAGCGCCTGGGGCGAGAGGGTGCCGGGTTCCAGCCACAGGTTGCTGGGGGCCGGAGCCGGAGGCGAGGAGGGACCGCGCGTGGCGTGGCCTGTGGTGGAGAGGTTAAGCTGGCGGGCGGAGCGGGCGTCCAGGACCCAGCTCCGCAGCGTGCCGTCCTCGACCAGGGCGAGGGAGGCGCCCGGCTGGCCCTCGCCGTCGAAGGGGCGGGAGCGCAGGGCGCGGGGCTTCGTGGGGTCGTCGCGGACGGTCAGGCCGCGGGCCATGACCGGCTGGCCCATGCTGCCGCGCAGGAAGGAGGTGCCGCGCGCCACGGCGGCGCCGTTC
This sequence comes from Roseomonas sp. TAS13, assembly GCF_001950415.1. Taxonomy (NCBI): domain Bacteria; kingdom Pseudomonadati; phylum Pseudomonadota; class Alphaproteobacteria; order Acetobacterales; family Roseomonadaceae; genus Roseomonas; species Roseomonas sp. TAS13. The sequence goes on along the minus strand of NZ_BDLP01000110.1, from coordinate 678 downwards.
AGCGCCCCGGCGAGGTGGCCGAGCAGCGAGGCGGCGATGCGGGGGTCGTAGACCACCGTGTGGCGCGCCGTGGCGGGGCGGCTGGGGTTCAGGCGGCGGACGGCGCGCTCGCCGACCTGGCGGCCCAGCGTGGCGGGGTCGTCGAGGTCGGAGAGGTGGACCGTGGAGACATGGTCGTAGTCCCGCTCCATCCCCGTGCCGCTGCCCGCCAGGGCGGCGACGGAGAGGTGGTGCCCGGAGCGGGCATAGGCGCCGGAAAAGCCGGTGGAGGTGACCAGGGCGAATTCGCGGTGCGACCAGCCGGCCTCGGCGCCCTCGGAATTGGTGATGCCTGGGATGGCCAGGGCGGCGTCCTCGGCCTGGGCGGCGCGGGCGGCCAGTTCCTCGACATCCGGGCGGGCGCCGCTGGTGAGGTCGAGGTCGGGCAGGTCGAACCTCGCCGGTTCGGACAGGCCGGCGAAGCCGTCCTCCGGCACGGCGCGGGCCATGGCCACGGCGCGTTCGGCCAGGGGCGGAAAGGACAGGGGGTCGGTGTCGGTGGTGGAGACGATCGCCTGCCGCCGGCCGGAGCGGCTGTGCAGGAAGACCCGCAGGCCGAGCTCCACGCCCTCGGCGCGCTCGATCCGCTCCACCTTGCCGAGACGGCGGGCGACGGAGAGGGCGGTGCCGCGGATCAGC
>NZ_BDLP01000109.1:0-12639 GCF_001950415.1 Roseomonas sp. TAS13 | reverse complement strand
CTGGCGAACCGCAGGAAGACGCTGGACGAGCTCAGCCAGCAGCTGACAGCTGGGTACTTCCCCAGCGCTCCGAACGCCGAGACGTGCCCACGGTGCCCGCATTGGTTCGCGTGCGGTCGCCTTCCGGTGGAGCTGTGCGTAGATGTGATCAAGAGACAGCACTGACGGGAGTGTGAGGATGGTGGTCTTCACCGGCCCCGTGCTGGCGAACCGCAGGAAGACGCTGGACGAGCTCAGCCAGCAGCTGACAGCTGGGTACTTCCCCAGCGCTCCGAACGCCGAGACGTGCCCACGGTGCCCGCATTGGTTCGCGTGCGGTCGCCTTCCGGCCGGGAATTTGATCATCGGCAGCCACTCGGAGGCACTGTAACTGGGACTACCGCCGGAAAGGAATGGTCCGGCTGCGATCATTTTCTGAATGGTGTGGATCAGCATGACAATTGTAAGCGAAGCCTACGGGCTGTTCTTCCGGCGCGGGACTGCGGTGCATGGATCCGGCCTGTGGGCGCGGTCTGCTGGCAGAAAGCTTCGATCAGGTGATGCGGACATAGTCGGGCCGTCCAAGCTCGAGCATCCGGTTCAGCGCAGCGACGGCGATCGCCACCTCGGTCGCCCGCCTCCCGTCGGTGCGTGACCGCAGCCCGTCGCCGATCACGCGCTTGAACCTGCCGATGTCGGCCTCGACCAGAGCGCGGAAGTTGTAGCCTGATCGCGTCTGCCAGCCCATGCGGCCATGCCGGGCGATGTTGTCCACGTGCCGGTCGCGCTGGGTTGGCGCTGTCCCGGCAGTGTCGCTCGGCACGGCGTTGGCGCGGGGCGGGATGATCACTGTCGCGTCTGGATGTCGGGTTGCGACTTCGGCGTAGACCCCCGCCTGGTCGTAGGCGCCATCGGCGGTGAGGGAGGCGACCGGGCTGCCTCCCTGGTTGAGCAATGGCCCGACCTGCGCGGCATCGTCCTCGTCGTGCGCCGTCAGCAGCGCCGCGGCGATTCGGCCGGCGTCGGCATCCACCCCGACGTGCAGCTTGCGCCATCCGCGCCTGGTCCGGCTGCCGTGTTTCTCCACCAACCATTCACCCGGGCCGCACAGCTTCAGATGCCGTATGGGGCCGGGCTGCCCAGGGAACCGCAGGTTTTCGGTCGGGCTGGCCGTCCCCAAGCTGATGGAAGGAGCAGAGCCGAGCGGCGGCTCTGGCCATCCAAGGAGGTCGGTCATGGAGTACTTTGCTGCGGTCGATGTCTCGCTCAGGCTGAGCAGCGTGTGCGTGGTGGACGGTACAGGCCATATCCTGCACGAGGCCAAGGTGGCCAGCGAGCCCGAGGCACTGGTTGCCTTTCTCAACGGGAGCGGCCTGGCCTTCACCCGGGTCGGGCTGGAGGCCGGCCCTCTGTCGCAATGGATCCACGCCGGGCTGACCGAGGCGGGTTTCGAGGCCGTGCTCCTGGAGACGCGCCACGTGAGGGCGGTGCTCCGGTCGGCGGCGATCAAGACGGACCGCAACGACGCCCGCGGCATGGCCCAGATGGTCCGCATGGGCTGGTTCCGCCCCGTCCACGCCAAGACGATCCCCGCCCAGGAAGTCCGTGCCTTGCTGGTCGCGCGCAAGCAGCTGCAGGCCCGACAGAATGACCTGGAGCGCTGCCTGCGCGGGATCTTGCGCGGCTTTGGTCTCAAACTCGGCGAGGTCGCCAAGGGGCGGTTCGAGGCCCGGGTCCGGGAGATGGTCGCCGGGCAGAGAACGCTCGAGGCCCTGGCCGAGCCCATGCTGCGCGCCCGGGCCGCCCTGCGCGGCGAGTACGCGGCCCTTCACCGGGAGGTGCTGCGGATGGTGCGGACCGACACGGCTTGCCGGCGCATGATGACCGTCCCCGGTGTCGGCGCGATCGTGGCCATGACCTTCAAGGCGGCGGTGGATGACCCCGGCCGGTTCAAGCACTCGAGGGATGTTGGCGCCCATTTCGGGCTGACGCCGAGACGCTACCAGTCGGGCGAGGTCGACCGCTCCGGGCATATCAGCAAAACCGGGGATGGCGACGTCCGGACGGCGCTGTTCGAGGCGGCCCATGTCATGCTCCTGCGCGTCCAGCGGTTCTCGGCGTTACGGGCCTGGGCGCTCCGGGTGGCCAGGGCGCGTGGCCTCAAGCGGGCGAAGGTGGCGCTCGCCAGGAAGCTCGCCGTCGTGCTCCACCGTCTCTGGGTGGACGGGACCGAGTTCCGCTGGAGCCGCGAGGCCGCGGCGACCGTTTGAGCAGGGGAGAAAGGATCGACGCACGGCCGCGAGGGCGCGCCGTTCGTCCCTGAGGTCCCGTCACGGGGACGCGGGATCGGGTGAAGCCGCAGCACCGGACGTCGGTCATGCCCACCGGCATGAACCACGACCTTCAGATTGGCCCGCCCGCTCCTTCCGACAGCATCTTGTGCGCGGCCATCACGCCGACGACGGACAGAAGCCAGAGCTCCGTGACGAGACACTCCAGGACGGACTTGACCTTCGAGGCCCCATTACAGAAGCCCCGTGCTGTCCACGATCAGGTGCAGCGGGCGGCGGCCGGGGCGAGGGTGGAGCACGGCCAGCGTCTCGGCCCGGCGACTGAGGGTGGTGTGGTCCGGCACCGGCAGGTCCAGCCCGAGCAGGGCCATGACCGAGCCGATCAGCCCCTCGGTCTGGCGCAGCGCCAGCCGGAACACCGCTCGCAGCGTCAGCGCCGTGCTGATCGCCAGTGCCGAGTACCGTGTCTGCCCGCCCCGCGTGGTCCGGGGCTCCGCCCGCCACGCCGCGATCGCCGCTTCGGTGAACCACACCGTCAGGCTGCCCCGATCCCGCAACGCCGCGTCGTAGGTCGCCCAGTTCGTCGCCCGGTACCGCGGCCTCGGGATGTGATGCCGGCGGCCAGCATTGGCTTTGAAGGGCAAGCGGGATCGCTCCTGGCGCTGGGGTGGCCAATCCTACCGCAAGCAGCCCCTGTCTGACGCCGATCCCTGCACCACACTCAGCTTAATGAGCACGCCAGTGAACTCGCGCGCACGGCCCTTTTTCGCCCGGATGGCCGTGCCCCTTCGAAGCAGGCTTCGCACAACGTCGCCAAGCGCATCGTCGAGGCTATCAGCTTTGAACAGCATGATTCGTAAAGATACTGTAGAACGTTCCGGTTGAAAACGGAGTCTCCGATAAGTCGGGCTGCCACACTCGGCGGAATGGAGCTCCACCGAAACCTTATCCTTGTGGACGCCGCAGATGCCGTAAGCAGCCTCAGGCTGCCCATGCGGCCGACAGTGCTTCCGCCTGCTGAAGGACGTTCTGCACGGCAGCATCCTGAAGATCGGGTGGGTAGCCGTACTTCCGCAGGATACGCTTCACGAGTACGCGGATGCGGGCTCGGGCCGTTTCTCGGTGCATCCAGTCCACCGAGATGTTGCTGCGAATGCTCTTCACGAGTTCCAGCGCGATGACCCGGAGCGTCGGCTCGCCCATCGCCTCTCGGGCGCTCTCATTCTCGGCCAAGGCATCGTAGAAGGCGATCTCTTCGTCGGTGAGGCCCACGTCCTCGCCGCGCGACCGGGCGCCTTTGATGTCCTTGGCAAGCTGGATCAACTCCTCCAGCACCTGCGCCGTCGTCAGAGCGTTGGCGTGATAGCGGGCTATGGCCGCCTCCAGCCGCTCGGTGAAGGCCTTCGACTGAGTGACGTTCCGGCGCGCCTGCGACCGTACGTCGCCGTTGATCAGCTTCTTGAGTGCCTCGATGGCGAGGTTCTTCTTCGGGGTCTCACGAACCTCCTCCAAGAACTCGTCGCTGAGTATGGAAATGTCCGGGCTCGCGATACCGGCAGCCCGCATGATGTCGACGATCTCGGTGGAGATTACCGCCCGGCTGACGATCTGCTGGATTGCCATCTCCCGGTCCGCTCCCGCACGGAGCCCCCCGCCGCCGGTCGCGGCATCCTTCAGCAGTGCGATACGGACGGCTTGGAAGAAGCCGACTTCGTCGCGAATGGCCTGCGCTTCGTCGCTGGCCGCTGCCAGCGAGAAGGCCTTCGATAGGGCCACCACCGCATCACTGTAGCGTCGGTGTGCCCGCTTCTTGCCCTCCTCGCTCGTCTCCTTCGCGGCTGCCTCCTGCTGAAAGGTCAGCACCCAGTCCAAGGCCCCGGCAAGGATGGTCAGGCGGTCCTGCGGCGGGGTCTTCGGGTCGAGGGCAGGACGGTAGTTGAAACCGCCGGCCATGTCCGGCCGGAACATGGCCCGGACGACCTCGTACTTCTCCTGAAGCACCCGGATGGCTTCCGCCTCGTCGATGCCCGTCTGGTTCTGATCCCCAGCTGAGTATTGGCTCAGCGCCTCCTTCAGGTTCTGAGCGATGCCGATGTAGTCGACCACCAGCCCAGCAGGCTTGTCCTTGAAGACCCGGTTCACGCGGGCGATGGCCTGCATCAGCCCGTGGCCGCGCATTGGCTTGTCGACGTACATCGTGTGCATCGAAGGCGCGTCGAAGCCGGTCAGCCACATGTCCCGGACGATGACCAGCTTGAGCGGGTCCTTGGGGTTCTTAGTCCGCTTCGCCAACAACTCCCGCCGGGGCTTCGGCCGTTTGCCGATATGCTGCTGCCACCCGGCCGGGTCGGAGGCGGCGCCGGTCATCACTACTTTCAGGGCGCCGGCCTCGTCGTCCTCGCTGTGCCAATCGGGGCGCAGCCGGATGATCTCGTCGTAGAGCGCCACGCAGATGCGGCGACTCATACAGACGATCATGCCCTTGCCGTCCAAGGCTTCCGTGCGGGCCTCGAAGTGGTGGACGATATCCTCGGCGATCAAGGCGATGCGGTTCTCGGCGCCCACTAACGCCTCGACGCTAGCCCATTTGCGGCCAATTCGGTCCTGTTCGCTCTCGGCCTCATCGCCCACGAGGTCGGCGATCTCGGCATCGATCTTGGGCTTCTCGTCCTCGTCCAACTCGATCCGGGCGAGACGGCTCTCGTAGTAGATCGGCACCGTGGCGCCATCCTCCACGGCACGGCTGATATCGTAGACGTCGATATCCTCGCCGAACACGGCGCGGGTGCTGACATCGCCACTCTCCACCGGGGTGCCGGTGAAGCCGATGAAGGAAGCATTCGGCACGGCATCGCGCATGTACTTGGCGAAGCCGTAAGACAGGGAGCCGTCCCGGCTGTCGACCTTGGCCTTCAGCCCGTACTGGCTGCGATGCGCCTCGTCAGCCAACACCACCACGTTCCGCCGGTCCGTCAGCAGGGGGTAATCGGTGGAGCCGGGCTCCGGGGTGAACTTCTGAAGCGTGGTGAAGATGACGCCTCCTGAAGGTCGGTCCAGAAGCTGCCGCAGGTGGTTGCGGTCCTCGGCCTGCTGCGGGGTCTGGCGCAGCAGGTCGCGGCACATGGAGAAGGTGCCGAACAACTGATCGTCGAGGTCGTTGCGGTCGGTCAGGATGACGAGGGTCGGGTTCTCCATGGCCGGGTGCTTGATGACGCAGCCCGCGTAGAAGGCCATCAGAAGGCTCTTGCCCGAGCCCTGCGTGTGCCAGATGACGCCAACCTTGCGGTTGCCTTCCGGCCGGGTCGCCTCGACGGTGCAGCCCACGGCACGCCGCACGGCGTGGAACTGGTGGTAGCCCGCCAGAATCTTGATGACGCCTCGCTCGGTCTCGCCGAAGGCGATGAAGTCCCGCAGCAGGTCCAGAAAGCGCCGCTGCTCGAACACACCGTGCAACACGGTCTTGAGTTCGGGCGAGCCCTTCGGCGCCACGTCCTCACCGTCCACCGTTCTCCACGGCATGAACCGCTCCCGATCCGCCGTAAGGGAGCCGATCCGCGCCGCCATGCCATCCGAGATGATCAGGGCGGCATTAGTGCGGAACAGGGAGGGGATTTGCGCCTTGTAGGTCTGAAGCTGGTTGTAGGCGCCGTCCAGCGTGGCGTTCTGGGCGCCGGGGTGCTTGAGTTCCAGCACCGCTAACGGCAAGCCGTTGACGAAGACCACCACGTCCGGCCGCCGGTTGGCCTTGTTCTCCACCACGGTGAACTGGTTTACCGCCAACCAGTCATTCGCCGCCGGGTCATTGAGATCGAGCAGGCGGACATGCTCGCCGCTGATCGTGCCATCGAGCCGCCGGACCTCGACGGGCACCCCCTCGACGAGGAAGCGGTGCAGGCGGCGGTTTTCTTCCAGAAGCGACTGGGTCTCGCTTCGCAGAACCTTGGCGCGGGCTTCGGCCAGCGCCTCCTCCGGCAAGGTGGGGTTCAGGCGGCGGAGGGCAATGTTGAGACGGCCGATGAGCACCACGTCGCCATAGCTGGCGCGCTCCGGCGCCGTGGCGTCCGGACCGATGGTCAGGCCGTTGACCGTGTTGTAGCCAAGCTCGGACAGCCATGCGAGGGCGGCTTCTTCAACGTGACTTTCGCCGATCTGGCCCATGCCCAGCATCCCGAATGCTACGAAAGGTCCGAAGCGGTGACGCTCCGGAGGCGGTCGATGATCTCACCGATCTCTGCGAAGGAGTCGGGCGCGAAGCACACCAAGTCGGCCTCGCCCAACTGGCCCATCCGTTCGAGGGAGCTATGGCGACCATACTGGACCTTGCCATCAGGGCCGCGCGAGGTTCTCAGCTTGCTGGCCGATGACCGTTTCGGTTTGAGCCTCGCGATCAGCGCGGGGCTCGCCGCCTTCTCAAGGCACCAGAGATTCGGTGGGCTCGTCATGTTCTTCTCGAACATGATCTCGACCTTCACGCCATGGCGGGACGTGAGGACGAAGCGCGCCGCCTTGCTCGGCTGGTGGCCGAGAGGGTGTTCTTCTGCGATGGCGGTCAGCAGTCCAACTGCGCCGTCTTTGAGAAACTGCCGGTCCTCCATCACGCGACGGCCCCCAACAGGTTCTCGGCTTCACGAACCCGTATCTCGCCCGACATCAGCTTCGGAAGAAGCAGGTCACGAGTTTCGCCAAGAGATACCGCTTCACGCCTGTTGCCTAAAACCTGATCCAGCAATGGCCCGGCGATTCTGCCGAACACCGTCATCACCTCTGTCGGAGGAAGAACGAGGGATAAGCCTAATACAGCGGAAGGACTGACACGCTGATGGCTCTTGGAAGTTCCAGAAACCATGGCCTCCATTCTTCTACGGAAGCCGGTCTCCGACACGCAGCAGTAAATGAAATCCCGCAAGTCGGAGGATGACGGTTGCAGAACCAAGAACTCGGTAGAAGCTACGGCTTTCCGCTCCGAGCCCACATCTGCAAGCCAAACGCGCACGATTTCAGGGTTGAGCTTGGAGAGAAGCACGGCGCCCTGAGGCACGATGGTCTTATTGCTCAGAATCTTGCTTCCTGCCTCGGTTACAGGGCGTTGCCCAGCATCGTAAGCGGGAAGGCTGTGATGCTCGAAAACTTCGTCGGGAAACTGGCTCGGGCTGATTGCTGTCCTGATCAGCGTGACGAAAGAACCAAGGTCACCATCCTTCCACCCTTCCGGCTTCCCTTCATCATCAAGCCGATCTGGGAACAGCGCCCAGAGGTCAGGGGCGAGGTAGGGCGGGCGGCCCTCCATCTTGGCGCGGGTCGGGCCGAAATCGACGAACCAGTCCTTGAAGATCGCCCGCGCCATCGCTTCCAGCGTCTCGTTCATCCGCCGATTCAAGTCGATCTTGTCGTCGAGGGCGCCGAGGACGGAGGCGATGGCGCGTTGCTGATCGATAGGAGGCAGGTTGACACGGAACTGTCGCAAGGACGTCAAGGGCTGACCAATGCCGGGTGTGCCAACTTGCGATCCAAAACGCAGAATTTCTTCCCTGCCCTCATAGGACTTGAAGCGGTAGAACAGAAACTCTGGCAGCGCCCTCGTGACATCTGCGCGGAATTTCATCAGGCTCGTTGAGATCATGTAGGTTCTGCCGTCAGGCGGAACCAATGCGACTTCTCCAATCGATCCTCGGTGAGGAAAAACGAGATCACCGCTACGGACCAAACAGTTAGGCATCTCGGCGGCGAATTCTTCTGGGACGTATACCCAGTTGCCTTTCCAAGATCGTCCTGCCGATATGTTCGTGCCTCTAATGACTGGAACGCCATCCGAAACGTAGAGTTCGGCCTTCATGCGCGAACCGAACGGACCAATGGCAATTGCCCCCGGCTCTGACGAAGCGAGTGTGCCGAGCGGCACTGTTTGCCATTCAGTCACGTGAGGTGACCCGCTCAAGAGCAGAACGAATGGCGGCATTCAGCCCTTCGGCTTCCGAAAACTGATCTAGAAGGCGGTTCTTCAGCACCGCGAACTGTTCCTCAAATGGCGCCTCGTCATCCTCAACATCCGCCGCTCCAACATACCGCCCCGGCGTCAGAACGTGTTTGTGGCCCCTAATGTCATCCAGCGAGGCCGCCTTGCAAAAGCCCGGCACATCCACATAGGCGCCTGCCTCAGGCTGGCCGCGCCACGCATGATAGGCGTCGGCGATCTTGGCGATATCCTCGTCCGAAAGCTCGCGCCGGGTGCGGTCCACCAACGTGCCAAGCTTGCGGGCGTCGATGAACAGCACCTCGCCCTGCCGGTCCCTCAACCCACCGCCGGGGTTCTTGTCGCGCGCAAGGAACCAGAGGCAGGCCGGAATCTGGGTCGAGTAGAAAAGCTGGCCGGGCAGCGCGACCATGCAGTCCACCACGTCGGCTTCCACCATGGCCTTCCGGATCACGTCCTCGCCGCTCTGCCCGGAGGACATGGAGCCATTGGCAAGCACCACGCCCGCTCGGCCGCCCGGCGCGAGGTGCCAGAGGATGTGCTGCAGCCAACCGTAATTGGCGTTCCCGGCAGGCGGCACACCATGAACCCAGCGGGCATCCTCCCGCAGCCGCTCGCCGCCCCAATCAGAGATGTTGAAGGGCGGGTTGGCGAGAATGGTGTCGAAGCGCAGATCGCGCAGTTCGTCCTTGTGGAAGGAGCCCTCATTGTTCCAGCGGATGTCGGCGTCGATGCCTCGCACCGCAAGGTTCATCTTCGCCAAGCGCCACGTGGTGAAGTTGCTCTCCTGCCCGTAGATGGCGATGTCGCCGAGGCGGCCGCCGTGGTTTTCCACGAATTTCTCGGACTGCACGAACATGCCGCCCGAGCCGCAGCAGGGGTCGTAGACGCGGCCCTTATAGGGCTCCAGCATCTCGACCAACACCCGCACGACGGAACTTGGGGTGTAGAACTCGCCGCCCCGCTTGCCCTCGGAGCCCGCGAAGCCGCCGAGAAAATATTCGTAGACCCGGCCCAGCACGTCCTTGGCCTTGTCGCCGGGCTCGCCCATGGCGATGCCGGAAATCAGGTCGATCAACTCGCCCAGCATGACCTTGTCGAGGGCCGGGCGGTTGTAGTCCTTGGGCAACACGCCCTTCAGCCGCTCGTTCGCCGCCTCGATGGCCGCCATGGCGTCGTCGATGATCTTGCCGATGCTGGGCTGCTTGGCGTTGGCCTGAAGGTGCGACCAACGCGCTTCCTTCGGCACCCAGAACACGTTTTCGGCCAGATACTCATCCGGGTCCTCCGCCGCCGAGGCGTCCTCGGCCAGCAGCGCCTCACGCTTGGCCTCGAAGGCGACCGAGATGTGCTTCAGGAAGATCAGGCCGAGGGCGACGTGCTTGTAGTCAGACGGCTCCAGGTTCTTGCGCAACTTGTCGGCCGCGAGGAACATCTGCGTTTCGAAGCCCAACGTCGCGCCGTTGCTCTTCATCTCTTTCAGGATCTTGGCCGAGGTGGCCTCCGGGTTCTTTCTCGGTCGTCCACGCGGCATCGTCAGTCGGTCCTCATCATCGTAGTATGTGTGTGCGGCGAACTCTTCGGCAGGCTCGTCAGCGGGTGCGGCGTAGCCGAACGCCTCGATAAGAGCAGCCGCCCTAGACGCTGTGCTGATTGCCCTTTGTCTCATCAGTGCAGGCGCTGCTTGATGCCGATCCGTCCGGCCAGATCGCTGTTTGCCGGGCTCTTAGATCCGACCGTAGTTGCCGGATGTGATCCTGTATGGCGAACAGCTCGTCGACTTGCCGGGCTATGGCGGCGTGCGCGTCGCTATCGGGCAAGATGATAGGAAGGCGTCGGACATCGGCCATCTGCAGGCTGGGGACCGTGGATCCCGCCCGGAAGTTTTGGAGGCTTGCCTGACCCAAGCCGGAACTGAGAAAGCGGAACAGGACGCGCGGATCGCTGATGGGCGCGTGCCGTCTCAGCCTCAGCACCGCGAAGCTCTGGCTGGCGAGCCAAAGAGCTCCCTTGGGGATGGAGCGGATATAGCCAACTTTGCCGACGCTCCCCTTTATCACGAGGAGGGCGTCTCCAGGCTCGATCACTGCCTTGCGCGCCTGCGACGCGGCGGCCTCGGACAATGCGAGGCGTTTACCCGGTGTTTCCACTAGGCCAACCTCGTCGATATCCGAGACCCCGATCTCGAAGGCGACAATGTCGCCTTCAGCGGCCGCTTTGCTACCTGCCAGCGCTTGAGGGCGGTAGATCTCGACGAGGTCGCCCAGGGCTACCGTCTCGGCATCCTCGGCGAGTTGGCGCAAGCGAAGTACCTCTGGCGCGACGACGTATCGATCCGGTGACAGGTTGAAATCGTTCGCGGCCAGTTCGTCGATCGACGCCATGACCGAAATGTCGCCAACCTTTCGCTTCCGGAGCAACTGCGGGAGTTCGTTTGTCGGCAGTGCCGCGGCATTCGTATGGTCGCGATCCACGGCGTCGACCACAAGGACCTGTCCTGTCTCGGTCGGCCGACCCCGATCCAGGTCGAACAGCAGGAGCGCCGCCATGATCGAGGCGTTGGGGTAAACCCCTCGAGGCAGTCCGACGATGGTCTCGAGACCGAATTCGCGGGCCACCACCTCCTTGAAGTGCTGGTCGGCACGCGTGGCCTTGAACAGAAAGGACGGAGGTACGACGCAGATTGCGCGATGCCGTGCACGCGCGATGGCCAGAGCGACCCCGCCGCTCTCGCTGGAACTGTATGGCAACAGACCTGTCATGTCCGGGCCGCCGCGGCCAGGTTGCAGCCGAATCCCAATGGGCGGAACGACGATAGCGGTATCGAACGGCGTCGGTTCGCTTCCCGGATCGGACGCCGCGATGTCCATTGGGTCGCCAAGCCTGACGACGAGATCGGCATCGCCGGCCAGGGCCAGGCAGGCACAGATAGCCGCAGTGTCATAGTTCTGGATGTCGAGACGCACCTTGGCGCCCTCCATCGCAAGCTTCAGGGCGATGCCGGAAGCGCTCTCGAACCCGCAGAAAACACGGTCCGCAGCCGTCGGATTGACCAGGTCGACAACGACTCGCTCCCATTCGGGAGCCAGCCGCGCCACCGGCCCAAGGCGAGATGTCAGGGGTAGGTCGAGTGTTGCCTCGATCAGCTCAGGACTTACCTGCCCTGCACGATCGAGAGACGACAGAACGAGGCGGCGAAAATTCTCGATCGTACCGGGTCGCAGGCGCTCGGACTCGAGACGCTCCTCGAACGGGTTGAAGCGTTCGGTATGTTTTTCTCGCCAGTGTTCCGCCATTCGATGCAGGAGGGTTTGCCAGTCTGCACTGGTGAACTCGGTGTCGCGATCAAGAAAGCCGGGGGTCGTTGCGTCGCCGTCCGGCCAAATCCGAACGGCAGCCAACATGCGGGCAACGAGCAATTCGGCGCCCATGCCCGGTCCCATAGGGTCATGTACGACGAAATTCCGCACCGCCTTCTGGAACATCGCCAGGTTGTTTTCAGCGGGCATGAGTGCGGCGACGGTCATAGCTGTCCCGATTGTAGGTCGTCACCAGAGTGCCTTCCACTTCGATACGACAACTCCGCCTTTGTCGATGGCCTTCATGACAGTGCGCTGCAGGGCGCGCACTTCCTCAAGAAGGTCACGGAGTCCATTGCGATCCAGAACCACGGCATCCTGTTCGTCCCGACCATATCGCCGGACCAGGTCAACAAGGTCTCCGGGAATGCCGCGCTGTGACATGCGGGCCTGCATGTGTCTGGTCACGTGGCTGTCGGTCGAGCTGTGCATGGTTCGATCGTGGGAGAATCAGTCAGGCCAGTCAACATAAATCAGCAACTGATTTTTTAGGAAGGCCTTGCATAGATTGCCGCCGGATGGCGTAAGCCCTGGCGTGAAACTAGTACTACAGTTACATTTTACGGTGTGACTTGAGATGCGCAGCACGTGCGGCGGCCTGATGCCGTCGTCGCCAGAGGGACCACTCCAGCAGCAGTTCGCGCACAGGGGCTACGGCGAGCACGAGACGGGCCAGCAGGTGCCTGATCTCCGGGGTGGAGAGCGGCGGCAGGTGTTCCGGCGGTCTGCGCCCTGGTCCTGGTTTCAGGCGGCCACGGCGACGGCGCCTGGACTCGTTTCGTTCGGTTTGCTGGCTGCGCTGCGGACCAGTTCGGCGCGGAGCCGCGCGAGGAAGGCCAGCGCTGCCATGCACAGTGTCATGTGGCGGTGCCAGCCGTCCCAGGAGCGTGCCTCGCAATGGTCGAGACCGAGTTCCTCCTTGGCGGTGCCAAAGCAGATTTCGATGGTCCAGCGCAGCCCGGCCACGCCGGCCAGTTCGGCGAGCGTGGTCTCCATCGGCGCGAAGACGACGTAGTAGGCCTGGTCGGAGGCATCGCGC
>NZ_BDLP01000108.1:0-12647 GCF_001950415.1 Roseomonas sp. TAS13 | reverse complement strand
TCGCCTTACGGTGGAGCTGTGCGTAGATGTGATCAAGAGACAGGCCGTCCCGGGGCGGTTGTCCCGGGGCGGCTGTCCCCGGGGCCGACGGCCCGCCATCCTGTGATCCCGGCTGTCTTCCTTTTGTCACGCGCCGGCCCCTGCGGCGTTTAAGCTGCGGCGGCCGGCGGGGACGCAGCAGAGCCAGGACATGGCCACCCCCCGCGTTCAGGAGGAAGAGCCCTTGGCCAGCATCATCGCTTTCAGCGCCTTCGGGCGCCTGCCCATGCGCCCCGTCACCGATCCCGAACTGGATTCCGTCCTCGCCGAAAGCGCACCGGGCGAGGTGAGCATCCTCTATCTCTGGGGCAGCCGCTGCGCCGATTGCGACGCTGTCCGCACAGCCCTGCGCAGCAAGCCGGAAAGCTTCCGCTGGCCCGGCGTCCGCTGGCTCGAAAGCGACCTGCGCGACGATCTCCGCCTGGCGACACGCTTCGGGCTGCTCGGCATCCCGGCCTTCCTGATCTTCGCCGGGCGGCGCCCCCGGGGCAGGATCACCGGCTGGCCGGGCGTCCCCACCTTCACCCGGCTGGTCGGGGAGCAGCTCCAGCGGCTCCATTGAGGCCGCCGGCCGGGGTTGGCGGCATGGCGGCCGCGGCCCCTGCCGGCGCTCAGCGTCCGTTGCGCTCGATCGACACCCGCACGTCGAGCGGCGGCGCCGTATAGGGGGCGGAGGTCACGATCACATCCACCCCGGTCCGGGCATAGTCGGCGATGTTGCGGTCGCCGATGCCGCCGGTGGCGATCAGCACCGGCCGCTGCTGGTGGCCGTTCAGCGCGCGCACCACCTCGCCCACCTGTTCCGGCGAGAACTTGTCGCACTGCACGATGTCCGCCCCGGAATGGGCGAACTGCACCGCCTCGTCCACATTGCCGGCCTCGACGGCGATCTTGCGCTCCGGCTGCGCGGCGCGGAGCTGCGCCAGCCAGAGATGCGGCGGCTGCCGCCCAAGGAAGCCCCGGTGCTGCGCGAAGACCAGCACGCTGTCGGACAGGCCGAGCCGGTGCGGCACGCAGCCGCCCGCCGTGATGGCGCGCAGCATCAGGTCCTTTGCCCCGGGCAGGTGCTTGCGCGTGCAGGCCACGGCGATCTCCGGGCGTATCTGCCGTGCGGCCGCCCGCAGCCGGGCGGCGGCGGTGGCGATGCCGGAGGTCAGCTCCACCAGCGTCTGCGCCGTCTTGGTGGCGCGGTGCAGCGCGCCGGCCGGGCCGCGCGCCTGGAGGATCGGGCTGCCTTCCTCGACCTGCGCGCCGGAGCGGCAGAAGCTCTGCACCTCATCGCAGCCGGCGAGGCGGAACAGCGTCTCCGCCTCCTCGGCGCAGCACACGGTCATCAGCGCCCCGGCCGTCATCGACAGGCGGCCATGCAACTCGCCGATACCCAGGCCCTGGGTGGTCAGGTCACCGTAGGGAGAGTCCTCCTGCAACAGGAACTCGAGGCGGGCCGTCGGAATGGTGAAGCTCATGGAGTGACCCCCTTTTTCTGGCGCGGATCATAGACCAGGCCCCGCCGCGCAGCCCCCCCGCAGGTCCATGCCGTGGCCTGCACCAGGCTCATAACGTCCGGCGGACGAACCGTCCCATTCCGGGGTCAACACGGGAATCCTCCGCCGCGTGGCCGGTCACGGGATCGGCATCCCCACGGCCGGATGCGGCCGGTTGTCTCCCGTCCGGCCCGGCGCCATTGATGCTGCGGGCCGGACCGGCCCCAGGACCCGCCGATGACGACTTCGCCCGAACCGCTTCCCACCGCCGTCGCCGCCGAGGCCAGCCGCCTGCCCTTCGCCTCCGGCCCAGCCCGCCCGCAGGCGCTGATGGTGGCGGCGGAAACGCCCGTGGCCCTGGCCTATTCCTCCGTCCCCTTCGCGGTGATGATGGCCACGCCGGCGGATCTGGAGGATTTCGCCTACGGCTTCAGCCTGACCGAGGGGATCGTCGCCTCCCCTGACGAGATCCGCGGGGTGGCGCTGCGCGGGGAGGACCGGGGCCTCGCCCTCGACATCATGCTGGAGGCCGGCGCTCTGCGCCGTCACCTGGCGCAGCGCCGGGCGCGGGAGCGCAGTCTGCCCGGTCGGACCGGCTGCGGCCTCTGCGGGATCGAAGAGCTGGAGGCCCTGCCCGCCGCGCCCGCGCCCGCCGCCCCCGCGCCGGTGCTGGAAGCCGGGGCGATCCGCGCCGCGCTGGACGCGATGGAGGCGGCGCAGGTGCTGAACCAGGAGACCCGCGCCGTCCATGCCGCCGCCTGGGCGGGGCCGGATGGCGGGCTGCGCCTGCTGCGCGAGGATGTCGGCCGGCACAACGCGCTGGACAAGCTGATCGGCGCCGCCCTGCGCCGGGGGGGATCGGCGGCGGAAGGCTTCCTGCTGATCACCAGCCGCTGCTCCTTCGAGATGGTGGAGAAGGCGGCGGCCTTCGGGGCGCGCAGCCTCGTGGCGGTCTCGGCGCCGACCTCCCTGGCGCTGGAACGCGCCCGGGCGCTCGACATGACGCTGCTGGCCGTGGCGCGGCGGGATTCCGTGACGGTCTTCCATGGCGCTGGGCGCGTCGTCGGGCCGGAATGCCCCTCCTGACACACAAGCGGGGGGAAGGCGGCGCCTTCCCCGGACCGAACGGCCCCCGGGCCCGTCAGGCCAGCATCGGCGGCGGCACGGGGGACAGGTCGAAGGTCACGCCCTTCACACCCGGGATGCCCTCCGCCAGCACCCGCAGCCCACGCTCCACATCGTCGGAGTTGCAGAAGCCGTGGAACTGCACCGTGCCCTTCTCCACATGCGGGAAGATGTAATAGGCATCGGCCCAGCTGTGCCGGCGCATCTCGGCCACCAGCTTCCGCTCGATCTCGGCATCGCTGGTCTCGCCGGGCGCCTGCGCCGGAGCGGCGACGATGGCCTTCATCAGGTCGGCGCGGGACAGGATGCCGACCAGCTTGCCGTCGCGCACCACCGGCAGGCGGCGGATGTTGCGCTTCGCCATGATCCCCGCGGCCTTCTGGATGCTGTCATCCTCGCCCACCGTTTCCAGGCTGGTCGTCATCAGGTCGCGCGCCACGCGCCCATGCGACTGCACGTACTGGAGAGCCTGGCTCGGCGCGGATTCGATCAGGCGGCGGAACCAGGACTGCGCCTCCTCCTCGCCCGTGATCTGGCGCAGCAGGTCGCCCTCGGTCACGAGGCCGACGAGCTGGCCCGTCGCGTCCACCACCGGCACGCCGGAAATCCCGCGCGAGGCGAAAAGGCTGGCCAGGGCGGGCACCGGCGTATCCGGGCCGACCGTCATCACCTGGCTGGTCATGATCTCGCGAACTTTCACAGCGTCCTCCTTGGTTCTGTCCCTGACGAAGCCAGCGCGGCGGAGCCGTCCGGCACGAGGGCTTCATCCCACGACAGATGAAAACGCCGCCATGATCTGGATCAAGGGAAAAGACCGCCGATGGCGCCTTGCCTCCCCGGCGCGCAGCCGCTCCGCCAGCCCCGCGCACAGCACCCGGCCGCGAAAGCCGGGACCTTTCGCGCCCCGGCATCAGGCCCGCGCGTCACCTCGGTGCGCCAGATGAACAGCCCCGCCGAGACCAGGATCAGGAAGCCGGCCAGGTCGGCGAGGCCCGGGAACTCGCCCCAGAGCAGGCTGCCCAACAGGGTGGCCCAGATCAGGCCGGAATACTCGAACGGTGCCAGCATCGCCGCCTCGCCGCTGCGATAGGCTGCCGTCAGCAGGAGCTGGCCGACGCCCGAGACCATCCCGATCCCGGCCAGCAACGCCCATTGCCCCGCCGTGGGCCAGACCCAGATGGGCAGCGAGGCAATGGAGCAGGCGACCACGCCCGAGAGCGCGTACCAGAGCACGATGGTCACGCCCGGCTCCCCGCCCGTGCCCATGCGGCGGATCGAGATCATCGCCAGTGCCCAGCCGATGGCGGACAGCAGCACCACGCAGACCGCGGCGGGATCGGGCGCGGCCGCCCCCGTGCCGGGCAGCAGACCAGGCGAGAGCATCACCAGCACCCCGCTGAAGCCCACCAGCACCGCCGAGACCCGCCGCGGCCCCACCCGGTCGCCCAGCAGCGGCACAGACAGGACCGTAAGGAAGAGCGGCATGGTGAAGGTGAGCGCGCTGGCCAGGGCGAGCGGCAGATGGGCATAGCCGTAGAAGGAACCGCCCATGGCCAGCAGCCCCCAGCCGCTGCGTTGCAGGTGGCCGAGCGGCGCCCGGGTCCGCAGCGCCCGCCAGCCGCCATGCGCCATGGCCTGCGGCATCAGGGCCGGCAGGGCGAAGAGGTTGCGGAAGAGCATCACCTCCGCCAGCGGGATCGCGCCGCCCAGCAGCTTGATCATCGCGGCGACCAGCGAGAAGGCCAGGGCCTCCCCGAGGACGAGGAGGATGGCGCGCCTGCGCACGGCGCTGGCCGGGTCTTGCATGGAGGAGGTGCTCGTGTGGACGGCGTATCGCCCCGAGGCTAGGGTCCACCGCATGGGATGACCAGGGCGCCCGGCCCGGCGGCGCCCGCCCGGCGGCCTGTTCCGTGTTCCGTGTCCGGTCGCCGTCCCGGCGCGGCGCCCCGCCGGCCCGGGCGGGACCGTGGAACGCGTTTGCGGAGTGGAACGACGATGACCGAGCTGCTGTACCGCCTCGACCCCTATGGACGCGACGCGGGCGCGACCGTCGTCTCCTCCGGCCCCGAGGGCGTGGTGCTGGACCGCACCCTCTTCTATGCCCGCGCCGGCGGCCAGCCCGGGGATTCCGGCACGCTGCGCTGGGCGAAGCCGGACGGGAGCTACGCCGAGGCCAAGGTCGCCGAGGCGCTGAAGGGGCTGGACAACACCGTCCTCCACACGGTGCCCGAGGACGCGCCGCGCCCTGAGCCCGGCACGCATGTGGTCGCCTCGATCGACTGGGAGCGCCGCCACCGCCACATGCGGATGCACACCACCCTGCACCTGCTCTGCGCCGTGATGCCGGGCATCTACGCCACCGGAAACCAGATCGGGGCCGAGAAGTCGCGCCTCGACTTCGACCTGCCCGAGCCGCCGCCGAAGGAATGGCTGACCATGCAGCTCAACGCGCTGATCGCCGCCGACCATCCTGTGGAGGAGCGCTGGATCGAGGAGGCCGAGCTGGACCGCAATCCCGGCCTGGTCCGCACCCTCTCGGTGCAGCCGCCGCGCGGCGCCGGCCAGATCCGCCTCGTCCGCATCGGCTCCGAGGAATCGCCGGTGGACCTGCAGCCCTGCGGCGGCACGCATGTCCGCTCCACCAGGGAGATCGGCGCGGTGGAGGTGACCAAGCTGGAAAGCAAGGGCAAGCAGAACCGCCGCGTCCATATCGTGCTGAAGGACTGAACCGGGATGGATTCGCTCGTCACCACCGAATGGCTCGCCGCCGAGCTCGGCAAACCCGACCTCGTGGTCCTGGACATCACCTACTACCTGCCGCCCGAGGGCAGGACCGGCCGCGCCGAGTTCGCCCGGGCCCATATCCCCGGCGCCCGCTTCCTCGACGTGGACGAGATCGCCGATCCGGAGACCGACCTGCCGCACATGGCGCCCACGGCGGGCCGCTTCGCGCGCCTCGTCGGGGCGCTCGGCATCGGCAACGACACGCGCGTGGTGTTCTACGACCAGAAGGGCATCTTCTCCGCCCCGCGCGGCTGGTGGCTGATGCGCCTCTTCGGCCACACCAAGGTCGCCGTGCTCGATGGCGGGTTGCCGAAATGGCAGGCCGAGGGCCGTCCCGTGGAGAGCGGCGAGCCCGCCCCCGCGACGCCCGCCGCCTACCAGCCCGACTTCATCGCCGCCTTCCTGGCCGGCATCGGCGACGTGAAGCGGATCGTACGACAGACCAGCCCCTTCGCCACGGCACCGGATGCGGAAGGCGGCGCGGCGCTGATCCTCGACGCCCGCGCCCGGGGCCGCTTCGAGGGCACGGCAGCGGAACCGCGCCCCGGCCTGCCCTCCGGCCACATGCCCGGCGCCAGCAACCTGCCCGCCACCGAGCTCATCGCCCCCGGCGGCACCTTCCTGCCGCCCGAGGCGCTGCGCGAGAAGTTCGCCGCCGCCGGGGTGGACGGCACGCGCCCGGTGGTGACCAGCTGCGGCACCGGCATCACCGCCTGCGTCCTGGCCTTCGGCTTGCATCGCGCCGGGCTGCCCGAGGCCGCCGTCTATGACGGCTCCTGGACCGAATGGGCGGCCCGGCCCGAAACCCCGAAGGTCAAGTGATGCCCGATACGCTGCCCCGCCCGCCCGCTTCCCGCCCGGAGCTTTCCTTCGAGACCCGCATGACCCAGGCGGGCCGCGCGCCGCTGCGCCGGCACGGCTTCGTCAACCCGCCAGTGCAGCGTGGCTCCACCGTGCTCCATGCCTCCTGCGAGGCCATGGATGCCGTCCACAGGCGCAGCTTCGAGCAGGTCCTTACCTACGGCACCGCCGGCGGCCCGACGCATCATGCGCTGGAGGATGCCATCGCCGAGGTCGAGGGTGGCACGCGCTGCCTGATCGTCGGCACCGGCCTGGCCGCCATCGCCGTGCCGCTGCTCGCCTATCTCAAGGCGGGCGACCACTGCCTGATCGCCGACAGCATCTACGGCCCCACCCGGCGCCTCGCGGACGGGCTGATCCGGGGCTGGGGGATCGAGGTCGAGTATTACGACCCGCTGGTGGACGAGGCGGGCATGGAGGCACTGCTCCGCCCCAACACCCGCGTGGTGATGACCGAAAGCCCCGGCAGCCATACTTTCGAGGTGCAGGACATCCCCGCCATCGTCCGCGCCGCGCACCGCCACGGCGCCAAGGTGCTGATGGACAACACCTGGGGCATCCACCACTTCCAGCCCTTCGAGCATGGCGTCGATGTCTCGATCCAGGCGCTGACCAAGTATGTCGGCGGCCATTCCGACATCCTGCTCGGCAGCGTCACCGTGAATACGCCCGAGGACTGGCAGACCGTCCGCAACGCCTATGTGGCGCTGGGCCAGTTCGCCAGCCCGGACGACTGCTGGCTTGCCCTGCGTGGCCTCCGTACCCTGCCGGTGCGGCTGAAGCATCAGGCGGAGAACGGGCTGGAGGTCGCCCGCTGGCTGGAAGGCCGGCCGGAGGTCGCCCGCGTCCTCCACCCGGCCCTGCCCTCCCACCCGCAGCACGGGATCTGGAAGCGCGACTTCACCGGCACCTGCTCGCTCTTCGGCGTGGTGCTGCAGCCGCGCTATTCCCGCGAGGAGATGTGCGCCCTGGTGGATGGGCTGCACCATTTCGGCATCGGCGCCTCCTGGGGCGGCTATGAGAGCCTGGCCCTTCCCACCGCCGTCACCCGCACCGCCACGCCCCTGGCCCTGGGCGGCCAGGCCTTCCGCCTGCATATCGGGCTGGAGGACCCGGCGGACCTGATCGCGGACCTCGCGGCGGGGCTGGACGCCCTGCCGCGCTGATGGCGACGGCACGGGAGAGGCCCTGCCTCTCCCGGTTCCGCTTCGTCCGAAGCGAGTGAGCAGGCGCCCTGCTTTCTGAGTAAGATAAATGGGCCGATCCGCACTCGAATGGATCGTAAGGAGCAGGAGGCGCGCATGATTCCGGTGGTCGGCTTATACGAGACCCATCTCACGGTGAGCGACCTCGAAAGGTCCATTAACTTCTACCAAAATATCGTTGGGTTGGAGCTCGCTCACACCATACCCGAGCGTCACGCTGCTTTCTTCTGGATTGGCGGCAAAGAGCGATCGATGCTGGGAATTTGGTCGATCCATTCTTCTCCGATCCGCTTGCGTCTGCACCTTGCCTTCTCTGTAGGGTTGGATGATGTGATCCGTTCGGTGGAGGTGCTCCGCTCCAACCATGTCACTCCGCGCGCCGGCGGCGACGGCCCTGAGATTGGCGAACCCATCGTCTTCCCATGGATGCCCGCAGCAAGCGTCTACTTTAACGATCCTGACGGCCACTCCCTCGAATACATCAGCATCCTGCCTGATGCCTCAAGGCCAGATATAACTGGAACAATGAAGTTGTCTGAATGGCGGCAGATACATCGCTAAAAGTAGTGAAAGCTCAGCAAAATCGGTGAATCGCCGTATCCGTTCCGCGCCACGGAAGCGGCGTGTACAGACCCAATCGGTATGATGCTGCCTGAGTATGGCAGACGCAGGCGGCTTCTCCGCGCTGAAAGCCGCGAAGCGGGAAACTACCCTCAGTTCCTCGGCGTGGTCACGGTCTGGGAGGCCCAGGACGAGCACTCGTCGCTCGAAAGGGCGTGCTTGTCGCACTCCTGCAACCCGACCACATAGGTCGTGCCGAACTCGACGGTCCCCACCTTGTGGGCACAGGCCGGCAGCGACCGCCCGTCCTTGTAGATCCCGCAGTTCCGGCCGGACTTGATCTCCTGGATGATGTAGGGCTCCCGTCCCGCGATCCCGAAGCGGAGATGCACCGCATCCCAGCAGGCGGGCGCTCCCCTGAAGAAATAATGGATCTCGGCCTGCCGCTTGCTCGGCGGAATGGTGCCCGGCCCCACGACGATGCTCACGGTCGGCTTGTACTGCCGGCAGTCATTGCCCGCCGCGGCAGGCCCGGCACCAGCGAACAGGAACA
Organism: Roseomonas sp. TAS13; assembly: GCF_001950415.1. Classification (NCBI taxonomy): domain Bacteria; kingdom Pseudomonadati; phylum Pseudomonadota; class Alphaproteobacteria; order Acetobacterales; family Roseomonadaceae; genus Roseomonas; species Roseomonas sp. TAS13. The sequence continues at coordinate 4,035 of NZ_BDLP01000108.1, read as the reverse complement.
GGCCGAGCACCGCCAGAACCCAAACCATCCTCATGGGACATGCCCTCCGACTTCCGTCGCATCCTCACCCCATTCGATACGAATCAGAAATTTTCCGGTGCCCGCCCCCGCTCATTTGGTGGTGAGGAGCCGTGCGGCTTTCCCCGATGGAAAGAAAAACGTCCGGCAGGGCCCTACTTCACCAGCATCAGCCAGGGCAGCCCCACTGCCAGGAAGACGATCAGGTTGATCGCCCCGAAGATCGTGCCCAGCCGCCAGAAATCCTTGACCGGCAGGAAGCCGCTGCCGGCATAGATCGGGCTCGGCCCGGTGCCATAGGGCGAGATGATGCCCATGATGCCCAGGCTCAGGCACAGCATCAGCGCCATCCGCTCCATCGGCATCCCGGGGATGGCGGCCGCCACGGTCAGCATCACCGGCAGCAGCGCGGTGACATGCGCGGTCACGCTCGCAAAGAGGTAGTGCAGCAGGAAGAAGGCCAGCACCAGCGCCGCCATCGCCGGCACCACCGGCAGCCCCTCCAGCGCGCCTCCGAGCAGCGCGGCGATCCAGCGCACCACGCCGACCTGGGCCAGCCCGCCGGCCAGGGTCACCAGCGTGCCGAACCAGACCAGCGTGTTCCAGGCCGGCTTGTCGGTCACCACGTCGTTCCAGGTGATGGTGCCGGTCAGCACCAGCAGCGCCACGACCAGCAGCGCCGCCATGGTCGGGTCCATGATCCCGGTGCCGAAGATCCACAGCGCCAGCGCCAGCACCACCAGCGCCGCGAGCATGATCTCCCGTCCCGTGAGCGGGCCGAGGTTCTTCAGTTCCGCCTGGGCCCAGGCCTGTACCTCGGGGCTGCGCCGCACCTCGGGCGGATAGAGCCTGTAGGCGAGCCAAGGAGTGGCCAGCAGCAGGATCGCGCCGACCGGCAGGAAGCCGACGAACCAGGAGGTCCAGTCCAGCGAGATATGCGCGGTCCGCCGCACCAGCTCCACCGCCAGCAGGTTCGGCGCCAGGGCGGTGAGGAAGAGCGAGCTGGTGACGCAGGTGGAGGCGATGGCCGTCCACATCAGGTAGCTGCCGATCCGCCGCGCCGAGGGGTCGTTCGGCCTGGAATCATAAAGGGGCGGCAGGTTCTTCACGATCGGGAAGATGGTGCCGCCGCTGCGCGCGGTGTTGGACGGGGTGAAGGGCGCCAGCACGCCGTCGGCGATCATCACCGCATAGCCGAGCGTCAGGGTGCGCCCGCCGAGCCGGGAAACCAGCAGCAGCGCCAGCCGCCGCCCCAGCCCGGTCCGCTCATAACCGAGCGAGAAGATGAAGGCTGCGAAGATCAGCCAGACCGTGCCGTTGGAGAAGCCCGACAGCGCCCAGGACACGGCAGCGGCGGTCGGGTTGAATCCCGGCTGCGCCAGCTGCTCCGGCGAGAACAGCACCCATTGCGCCGCGAGCCCCGCCAGCACCACGCCCACGAAGCCCACCGCCGGAGAGGGGATGGGCTCCGTGATCAGCCCCGCGATGACCGCCGCGAAGATGGCCAGGAAATACCAGGCATGCTGCTGCAGGCCAGGAGGATGGGGCAGAAGGGCGATGCCGACCCCGATCACCAGGGGAAGGACGGGGGCGACCCATCCACGCTTGGACATGGCGAAGTTCCGAATCCGGTTCTCCGCCCAGTTTCACCTTCTTCGCGCGGCCCGTTCTGACCTGGATCAAGTCCCCGCCATCACCAAAGGGCGAGCGGCCCGCATCCCCGGCGATGGGCCGCCTAGGCTGCGGCGCAGCGGGCGCAGGTCCCCTCCACCTCCACCGTGGCATGGTCCGGCCGGAACCCGACCCGCCGGGCGGCGGCCTCCACCGCCTGCATCACCGCCGGGTCGGCCATCTCCTGGGTGGTGCCGCACTGCCGGCAGATCAGGAACTGGTGCGGATGGCCGTGGGCGTGGCCATGATCAGCCTCCATGCAGCCGACAAAGGCGTTCAGCCGCTCGACCTTGTGGATCAGCCCCTGCTCCAGCAGGAAGTCCAGCGCCCGGTACACGGTGGGGGGCGCCGCGCCCGGCCGCTCGGCCTTCAGCAGGTCCAGCAGCGCATAGGCGCCCAGTGGCTGGTCCGCCCCCAGCACCAGCCCCAGCACCTGCCGCCGCAGCGGGGTGAGCTGCGCCCCGCGCTTCAGGCAGGATGTCGCCGCCCGATCCAGTGCCGCCTCAAGCCCCTGCGCCATGCCCCTGCTCCCATCCGGTCCATGATGCGTTATATAGTATCGCATGCAGAGCCACCCAATCGCCGCCCCTGGCACCAACCCCGGCCCTGATGCCGGAACTGCCCCGCAGCCGCCCGGCGAGGCGGCGATCGCGCGGTTCCTCGGCGGGCTGCGCTTCGACGCCCAGGGCCTCGTCGCCGCCGTGGCGCAGCAGCACGACACGGGCGAGGTGCTGATGCTCGCCTGGATGAACCGCGAGGCCGTGGCCGAGACCCTGCGGACCGGCCGGGTCACCTATTACAGCCGCTCCCGCCAGGGCCTCTGGCGCAAGGGCGACACCTCCGGCCAGGTGCAGCACCTGCGCGAGCTGCGCCTGGACTGCGACGGGGATGCTGTGCTGGCGCTGGTGGACCAGGTGGGCGTGGCCTGCCACACCGGCCGGCGCTCCTGCTTCTCCTGGGCGCTGCGCGGGGAGGCCCTGGCCGCCATCGCCGAACCCCTGGAAGACCCGGCCACGCTGTACGGCACGGCCGCGCCCGCCCACGGCCATTCCGGATAACGTGGCACCGGCAACCTGGAGGGAGGTCCTCCAGGCTCCCCTTCCACCTTGCGTTGTATCCATCCCACGGGCACTAATGGCGGCGGAATGAGACGCCGCACGGGCCGGGCCGCCCGACACCCCACCCGTCCGCACCCATGACCGAACCCGCCGCCCGGATCCTGTTCGACGACGGCCACCTGCGCGTCGTCCTCCAGCCCGCCGAGGGGAAGGCCCGCGGCACGCTGCTGACTTTCGCCGACCTGACCTTCCGCCCTGACGGAACGCGCGCCTGGGGCATGGTCCCGGCGCGCAGGCTCGGCCTCGACCTGATCGGCATCGTCAGCCACGCGCCGGACTGGTATCCCGCCCGCTCCGTCGAGGCCGCCGCCCGCGCGGTCCGCCCCTTCGTCGATGCGCGCACCGTCGCCTATGGCTACAGCATGGGGGCACACGCGGCGCTGAAGCATGCCCGGCGCCTGGGCGTGAACCATGCCCTGGCGATCTCGCCGCAATACTCGATCGACCCGGCCGTGGTGCCGGAGGACAACCGCTACGCGGGCTATTTCCGCAGGAAGCTGCATGCCGGCCTGCACATCGACGCGGACGAGCTGCCGCCGGTGCCGGTGATCGTGGCCGACCCCTATCACCGCGAGGACGGTGCCCAGGCCCGCGCCATCATGGCGGCCGGGCTGGCGCACTGGGTACCCGCACCCTTCATGGAGCACTGGGCGATCCACCTGTTCCGCAGCAGCCAGGTGCTGGGGGAGGCGCTGGACACGGTGCTGGCGAACGACCCGCTGGCGCTGCGCCAACTGCTCCGCCGCCGCCGCCAGACCCATGTCTGGCACCGGGTCGTGGCGCGTGAGGCGTTGCGGCGCGGGCATGAGGACCGGGCCACCCACCTCCGCGAGGGCGCCCTGCGCCATGGCTGCGATCCCGCCCTGCTTCGCGACGATCAGCGTGAGCTCGTGCCCATGATGCTGCGCCGCTTCTTCGAGGACGGGAGCTGGCACCGGCTGGACGCCGCCTGGTCCCGCTACGGCGCGGTGCTGTCGGGCGCCTTCGATCCGTTGCAGGAGGTCGGCCACATGCTGACTGCCGCCGGGCGTGGCGCCCTGGCCGAGCCCTTCTTCCGGGCCGCCCTGGATGTCCGCCGCGACATCGCGCATGTCCATGGCGGCCTTTCCGTCGCCCTGTCCGCCCAGGGCCGCCTGCGGGAGGCCGTGGATGCCGCCCTGGCCGGACGCGGCTGGGTGCCGGGCGATGCCGCCCTGGCGGTGCTGGCGGGCGAGGCTCTGCTGGAGGC
>NZ_BDLP01000107.1:0-12653 GCF_001950415.1 Roseomonas sp. TAS13 | reverse complement strand
GCTGCTGTTGCCGTCGCTGCCGGATGCGCCGGGCACGCGGTTGCGCGTCCGGGTGCGGGCGCGCGACGTGTCGGTCGCCACCGAGGAGCCCCGCGGGATCTCGGTCCGCAACGTGCTGCCCGTGGTGCTGGAGGCCATCGGGCCGGGCACGGGGCAGGAGGTGATGCTGCGCCTGCGCCTGGGTGCCGGCGGCGTGCTCCTGTCGCGCATCACCGCCGAGGCGGCGCGGCGCCTGGACCTGCGCCCGGGACAGCCGCTCTGGGCCCTGGTGAAATCGGTCGCCCTCAGCCAGGGTGGCGCGGCCCGCGAGGAAGAGCCGGGCTGACCCGCCAGGCCGAGGGGCGGGGAAGGGTTTCGGGAGATGGCATTGGCAGGCAGCAAGGCGGCGTCGCGCCACCAGCGGATCCTCGCTTTGATCGGGCAGCGCGGCTACGTGTCCAACGAGGAGCTGGCGCGGGAATTCGAGGTCACCGTGCAGACGGTGCGGCGCGACGTGAACGCGCTGGCGGAGGAAGGCCGGGTTGCCCGCCACCATGGCGGCGCGGGGCTGGCTTCCTCCACCGAGAACATCGCCTATGCCGAGCGGCAGGTGCTGAACCCGCAGGCCAAGGAGGCCATCGCCCGGCAGGCGGCAGCGAAGATCCCCGACCGTTCCTCCCTCTTCGTCAATATCGGCACCACCACCGAGGCGCTGGCCCGGGCCCTGCTGGGGCACCGGGAGCTGCGTGTCATCACCAACAACCTGAACGTGGCGGCGCTGCTGTCCAGCCGCACCGACTTTTCCGTCGTGGTCACCGGCGGCACGGTCCGCAACCGCGACGGCGGCATCGTCGGCCAGACGGTGAGCGACATGATCGCCGAGTTCCGGGTGGATTTCGGCATCCTCGGCATCAGCGGCATCGACGAGGACGGGACGCTGCTGGATTTCGACCATGACGAGATCCGCGCCGCCCGCGCCATCCTGCGCCATTCGCGGCAGAGCTTCCTGCTGGCCGACCACACCAAGTTCGCCCGGCGCCCGATGGTGCGGCTCGGCTCCATCACCGAGGTCTCCGCCCTCTTCACCGACCAGCCGCCGCCACGCCCCATCCAGGCACTGCTGCGGGAACACGGTGTCGCCTGCCATGTGGCGGGCCGCGCCCCGGCGGCAGAGGCGAAGCCGGCACCGGGCCGGTAAGGCGCCGCGCTGCGTGGTGGCCCGCCGGGGGAGAGGCGGCGCCTTGCCTCAACGGCGGCACGGCCCCGTCCAGCACTTTAATTTTCGCTTGCGAACATTTTTTCTTCGCTTATCTTCCTTTTGCGGGGCACAGGGCCTCGCACGGCCTTCGCGGAGGCGGCAGGGAGAGGAGCGGGGAACTTGGCCAGCCAGGCGGATTATGACCTTCTCGTCGTCGGTGGCGGCATCAACGGCGCCGGTATCGCCCGCGACGCGGCCGGGCGAGGGCTGAAGGTCCTGCTGGTCGAGCAGGACGACTTCGCGCGCCACACTTCCTCCGCCAGCACGAAGCTGATCCATGGCGGGCTGCGCTATCTCGAATACTACGAGTTCCGCCTGGTGCGGGAGGCGCTGATCGAGCGCGAGCGCCTGCTGGCCGCGGCGCCGCACATCATCTGGCCGCTGCGCTTCGTGCTGCCGCACCGGAACGACGTCCGCCCGGCCTGGATGGTCCGGCTGGGCCTGTTCCTTTACGACCATCTGGGTGGCCGCAAGCGCCTGCCGGGTTCGGAAGGTGTTCGTTTCCGAACCTCGCCGCTCGGTTCCGCGCTCAAGCCCGGGGTGGAACGCGGCTTCGTCTATTCCGACTGTTGGGTGCAGGACAGCCGCCTCGTCGTGCTGAACGCCCGCGACGCGGCGGAGAAGGGGGCGGAACTGCACACCCGCACCCGCTTCCTCGGCGCGCAGCGCGAAGGTGGCATCTGGCGCGCGGAGATCGAGGACCTGCGCGGCGGCGGACGGCGTCCGGTCACGGCCCGCATCCTGGTCAACGCCGCCGGCCCCTGGGTGAGCGAGCTGCTGACCCGCCGCCTCAAGATCAACGACGCGGACAAGGTCCGGCTGGTCAAAGGCAGCCACATCGTGGTGCCGCGCCTCTACGAGGGCGACCACTGCTACATCCTGCAGAATCCCGATCGCCGCATCGTCTTCGCCATCCCCTACGAGGGCGATTTCACGCTGGTCGGCACCACGGACGTGCCCTGGAACGAGGCGCCCGGCCCGGTCTCGATCAGCGCGGAGGAAACGCGGTATCTCTGCGACACGGTCAACCGCTACTTCAAGCGGGAGGTCGCCCCGGACGACGTGGTCTGGAGCTATGCCGGCATGCGGCCGCTCTATGACGACGCCGCGAAGAACGCATCGGCGGTCACGCGCGACTATGTGCTGAAGGTGGACGCGCCGGAGGGAGAAGCGCCACTGCTCTCCGTCTTCGGCGGCAAGATCACCACCTATCGCAAGCTGGCGGAACATGCGCTGGAAAAGCTGGAGCCGCACCTGCCAGGGCTGAAGCCCGCCTGGACGGCGGCCGCGCCCCTGCCCGGCGGCGACATGCCGGATGCGGATTTCGACCGCTTCCTGGCCGGGCTGCGGCAACGCTTTCCCTTCCTGCCGGAAGCCCTGGCCTATCGCCTTGCCCGTGCCTATGGCACGCGCGCCGACCGGCTGCTGGGCAAGGCACGCGGCATGGAGGATCTGGGCGAGGATTTCGGCGCCGGCCTGACGCAGGCCGAGGTCGATTACCTGATCCATGAGGAATGGGCGGTGACGGCGGAGGACATCCTCTGGCGCCGCTCCAAGCTCGGCCTGCACGTGCCAGCCGGCACGGCCGGGCGGCTGGAAGACTATCTCGCGCGGCAGAAGCAGTCGCAGGAGATCGCCGCCGGCTGAGCGTGCAATGCGTCTCGCAAGACGTGGGGAGAAACATCCATGAACGAGAAGCGGCAATTTCTCGGGGAACTTGTCTCCGAAGCCGTGGCCGTCGCCATCATCATCACCTTCGGCTGCTCCGTGGCGGCCATGTACGTGCTCTACGACCCCAGCCCCTATAAGCTCGCCTATTGGGGCGTCTGCATCACCTGGGGCCTCGGCGTGACCGTGGCCATCTATGTGACCGGGGCGGTCTCCGGCACCCATGCCAACCCGGCCGTGACCCTTGCCCTGGCCCTCTATCGGGGTTTCCCCTGGCGCAAGGTCCTGCCCTTCTGGGTGGCGCAGGTGCTGGGCGGCATGGTAGGCGCCGCGATCGTGCTGAGCCTCTATGGCCCGGTCATCGACCACTTCAACGCCACCCAGGGCCTGACCCGCGAGGCGGGCGGCGCAGCCGGCGTCTTCTTCACCGCGCCCGGCCTGGCGGTGACGCCGATGCACGCGCTCTGGAACGAGATCGTCCTGACCGCGCTGCTGCTCTTCGGCATCTTCGCCATCACCGAGGAATTCAACACCATGGCGCCGCAGGCCAATTTCGGCGCGCTGGTCATCGGCCTCCTCGTCGCGATCATCGGTGCCTCGGCCGGCTATCTGGAGGCCTGGGCGCTGAACCCGGCCCGCGACTTCGGACCGCGTCTCTTCGCCTATTTCACGGGGTGGGGACCGGCCGCCCTGCCGGCGGCGCAGAACTACTGGTGGGTGCCGATCGTGGGACCGCTGATCGGCGGTGTCGTGGGCGGCGGAGCCTACCAGTGCCTGATCCGGCCCTTCCTGCCCTCGCGCCGCCAGCAGCCCCAGGCCGCGCCATTGCGGGAGGCACCCGACCTCTCGATCCGCCAGATCGGCGCCGACTGACCCCCTCCCGACCGATCCCCCCGACCGGCCAACGAACACCACAGAACGTCCCAAGGAACATCCATGAGCCAAGCCCGCTACGTCCTGTCCATCGACCAGGGCACGACCTCGACCCGCTGCATCGTCTTCGACGACAAGGCCCAGCAGATCTCCCTGGCGCGGCGGGAATTCGCCCAGCACTACCCGGATGACGGCTGGGTCGAGCACGACCCGGAGGATATCTGGCGCGACGTGGTGGACACGGTGCGGGAGGCGCTCGGCGAGGCCGGGCTCACGGACGGGACCGGGGTGGCCGCGATCGGCATCACCAACCAACGCGAAACGGTGGTGCTGTGGGAGCGGGAGACCGGCAAGCCCGTGTACCGCGCCATCGTCTGGCAGGACCGCCGCACGGCAGCCCTCTGCGCGAAGCTGAAGCAGGAAGGGGCGGAAGATCTGGTGCGCGCCCGCACCGGCCTGCTGCTGGACCCCTATTTTTCCGCCACCAAGCTGGCCTGGCTGCTGGACAACCTCCCGGACGTGCGGGAGCGGGCGGAGCGCGGCGAACTCGCCTTCGGCACGATCGACAGCTTCCTCCTCTGGCGCCTGACCGGCGGCAAGGTGCATGCGACGGATGCCACCAATGCCTCGCGCACCCTGCTGTTCGACATCCACCGGCAGGTCTGGGACGAGGACCTGCTGAAGCTGTTCCGCATTCCCGCCGCGGTCCTGCCGGAGGTGCGGGACAACAGCACCGTCTTCGGCGAGAGCGATCCCGCGCTCTTCGGCCGCGCCATTCCCATCGCCGGCATGGCGGGGGACCAGCAGGCGGCGGTGATCGGTCAGGCCTGCTTCGCGCCGGGCATGGCCAAGTCCACCTACGGCACCGGCTGCTTCATGCTGCTGAACACCGGCGAGAAGCCGGTCTCCTCGGACAACCGCATGCTGACCACCGTGGCCTATCGCCTCGGCGGCAGGACGGTCTATGCCGAGGAAGGGGCGATCTTCGTCGCCGGCGCCGCGATCAAATGGCTGCGCGACGGCGTGGGGGTGATCACCCATGCCTCGCAGACCGACGACATGGCCACCCGGGTTCCGGACAGCCACGGCGTCTACATGGTGCCGGCCTTCGTGGGCCTGGGCGCGCCGCACTGGGATCCGGAGGCACGCGCCCTGATCTGCGGCCTGACCTTCAGCGCGACGGCGGCGCATCTGGCGCGGGCGGCGCTGGAATCCGTGGCCTTCCAGACGCTCGACCTCGCCGAGGCGATGCAGCGGGATGGCGCCGGACAACTGAAGACCATCCGGATCGATGGCGGTATGTCGGCGAATGACTGGTTCTGCCAGTTCCTGGCCGACATGCTGCAGGCCGAGGTGGAGCGCCCCGCCTGCCTGGAGACCACCTCCATGGGGGCTGCCTTCCTGGCCGGCCTCGCAGTCGGTGTCTGGAAGGACCTGGACGAGGTCGCCGCCACCTGGAAGCGGGGGGCTGTCTTCGAGCCGCGCATGGATGGGGAGCAGCGGGCCCGCATGATCGCGGGGTGGAAGGATGCCCTGAAGCGCACCCTTCCGGCGAAATAGGGCGCCCCCACCCCCTCACCCGGGGGAGAAGTTTGTGGATAACGGGGATATTGACTGTGGAGTCCCACGCACAGGCTGCGTGATCCCTGCCACAGGACTCATGGACCCACTCATGGCCTCGTCCCGGGAGTGGCAGGCTCAGCCGGAGCTGCCATTCCCGCCCTTGTCGTCCTGCTGCTTCTGGTCCTGCTTCTCGGCGGCATGGCGGCGATGGACGCCCACGGCGCATCCCGCCGCGGCCCCCGCCACCGCATGGCCCTTGCCGACGAAATGACCCGCCACCGCGCCCACCGCGCCGTCCTTGACGCAGCCGCCCTCCTTGGCCGAGGCCGGGGTGCTCAGTGACGGTGCGGCCAGCAGGCCGAGCCCCAGCAGTGGAACCGCGAGGGCGGAGAGGGTGATACGACGACGCATGCAGCGATCCTCCGAAGCTCTTTGCCTGGAAGCAACGCCGCATGGGGCGGGCGGGGTGGTGGCCGCCGGATGAAGCCTGCGACATCCGCCGCCGGAGGGGCCTCCCTCCGGCGGCTGCAGCGGGGCGGTCAGGCCCAGCGGATGTCGTAGAACTGCGGCAGCCCGCTGCGCATGCCCGTCAGCTTCGCGCTGAACACGGTCTGCGGGTAGTAGGCGCCGAGCGGCAGATAGGTCGGCTCCCGCATGAAATCGGCCTGGATCTCGCGGCAGATGCGCTTCTGCTCGGCCTCGTTCGGCGCGTCGAACCACTGCTGGCGCAGTTCCTCCAGCTTCGGCGCGTTGGGCCAGCCGAACCAGGCCTTGTCGCCGTTGCCGCGCAGGCCGAGATGGCTCGCCGGATCGAAGTTGTTGGTGCCGGTCAGGTTGGTGATGAAGGCGTTCCAGCCGCCCTGGGCGGGCGGGTCCTTCTTCGCGCGGCGCTGCACCACCGTGCCCCAGTCCGTCGACTGGAGGTCCAGCTTCATGCCCGCGCGGCGCAGCAGGTCGGCGACCACGAGGCCCGCCGCGTTCTGGTCCGGGTAGTCGGTCGCCACCAGCAGCGCCACGGCCTCGCCCTTGTAGCCGGCGGCGGCGAGGTCGCGCTTCACCTTGTCCATGTCGCGCGGGCTGGTGAGGACCTCCATTCCCGCGTCGTTGGCGAAGGGCGTGCCGGGGCTGAAGACGCCGACATCGTCCTTCCACATGCTGCGATCCTCCCCGGCGATGGCCATCATCACGTCGGTCTGGCTTACCCCGCCCAGCAGGGCGCGGCGGATCGCGGGATTGTCGAAGGGCGGGTGCAGCGTGTTGAAGCGCATGATGGCCATGTTGCCGGAGGGGTCCAGCATCGAGCTCTTCAGGCTGCGGTTGCCCTTCAGCAGCGGCATCAGGTCCGCCGTGGGCTGCTGCCACCAGTCGGCCTCGCCATTCATCATGGCATTGGCGGCGGTGGAGGCATCGGGGATGACCCGCCACTCGATCCGGTCGAAATGCGCACGCTTCGGCCCGGCGGTGAAGCTCGGCGTGCCGCTGGCACGCGGCACATAGCCATCGAAGCGCTCATAGACCGCGAGCGAGCCCGCGACATGCTCGCTCGCCTTGTAGCGGAAGGGGCCGCTACCGACCATCTCGTCCACGCGGACGAAGGGATCGGTCTTCGCCAGCCGTTCCGGCATGATCGCTGGCATCGAGGTGCCGGTCTTGCCCAGGGCGTTCGGCAGCAGCGGGAAGGGCTTCTTCAGCCGGAAGCGGAAGCGCCGGTCGTCGATCACCGAGAGATCGTCCGTCGCGGCCATCAGCGCGGCGGCGAAGGCATCGCGCGCGGCGATGCGGCGGATGCTGGTCACCGCATCGATGGCGCGTACCGGCTCCCCGTCGTGGAACCTCATCCCCTCGCGCAGCGTCAGGGTCCAGAGCCGGCCGTCATTCTCGACGACATGCCCCTCCACCATCTGCGGCTGCATCGCATAGCTCTCGTCCTGGCCGTAGAGCGTGTCGAAGACGAGGTAGCCGTGGTTGCGGGTGACGGTGGCGGTGGTCCACATCGGGTCCAGCACCGTCGCGTCGCTTTCGGGGATGAAGCGCAGCAACTTGTTTTCCGCGCCCAAGCCGAGTCGCGGCGCGGACAGCGCCCCGAAGGCGCCCAGCGCGGCGGTGGCGGAAAGGAACTGGCGTCGCTGCATGGCAAGGGAACTCCCGTTTTCCCGGAGCGCCCGTCAGGGGAATGGCATTTCCCCCTTGGGCGCGGCGGCGCCATGCTTCCCCTCCCGCCACGCAGGCCGCAAGGGGAATGCACGGTTCATGGCCCCGGCAGCCTCCTTGCGGGAAAGGAGGCTAGGGGCTGGCCGGCCGCTGCTTGGCCAGGACATAGCGGATCTTGCGGGCCAGGGCCTCCCGCGTATAGGGCTTGGACAGGAGCTCGACCCCCGGGTCCAGCCGGCCGCCATGGACAATGCCGTTCTCGGTGTAGCCGGAGGTGAAGAGCACGGCGATGCCGGGCAGCCTTTCCCGCGCCTTGCGCGCCAGTTCGGGGCTGCGCAGCGTCCCGGGCATGACGACGTCGGTGAAGAGCAGGTCCACGGCGACCCCGCTCTCGATCACGGTCAGGGCGCTGGCCGCGTCGCGCGCCGTCAGCACCTGGTAGCCCAGCTCATTCAGCATCTCGACCGCCGTGGCCCGGACGCTGTCGTCGTCCTCGACCACCAGCACGGTCTCGCAGCCCCCGGCGACGGGGCCGCTTTCCAGCGACACCGGCCGGTCCTCGCCCTGGTGCGCGCGGGGCAGGTAGAGCCGGACGACGGTGCCCTGGCCCGGCTCGCTGTAGATCTTCACGTGGCCGCCCGACTGCTTGACGAAGCCATGCACCATGGAGAGGCCGAGCCCGCTGCCCTTGCCGTCCGGCTTGGTGGAGAAGAAGGGCTCGAAGGCCTGCCGCACCACCTCCGGGGGCATGCCGCTGCCCGTATCGGTCACGGCGAGGAGCGCATACTGCCCGGGCGTGACGTCCGCGTGCAGGCGGGCATAGTCGGCATCGAGCATCGCGTTGCCGGCCTCGATGGTGATGCGGCCGCAGCCCGCCATTGCGTCCCGGGCATTGATGGCAAGGTTGAGCAGCGCGTTCTCGAGCTGCGTCGGGTCTATCAGGGTGTTCCACAGGCCGCCGGACACGACCGTCTCGATCTCGATCGCATCGCCCAGGCTGCGGCGCAGCATGTCCTCCATGCCGGCGATCAGCCGGCCGAGATTGACCACCTTCGGCTCCAGCGGCTGGCGCCGCCCGAAGGCGAGGAGCTGGGCGGCGAGCTTGGCGCCGCGCTGCACCCCGGCCATGGCGTTGGCGAGGCGGCGTTCCGCCTTCTCCCGCCCCGCGACATCCGTCGCCAGAAGCTGCAGGTTGCCCGAGACCACCTGGAGGAGGTTGTTGAAGTCGTGCGCCACCCCGCCGGTGAGCTTGCCGATCGCCTCCATCTTCTGCGCCTGCTGCAAGGCGAGCTCGGCCTGGCGGCGCTCGGCGATCTCGGTGACGACGCGCGCCTCCAGCGTCTCGTTGAGCTGCCGCAGCTGCTCCTCGGCTTCGCGCCGCTGCGCGATCTCGCGCTCCGCGGCCTGTAGCAGCCGGGCGTTGTCGATGGCCACCGCCGCCTGCCCGGCCAGGCTCACCAGGCTGGTCTCGCTGGCGGCGTCGAAGCGGCCGGGTTCGCGATGGCCGAAGAGCAGGGCGCCGATCGGTGCGCCGGTGCGGGAGCGGACCGGCACGGCGAGGTGGCTGCGCACCGGCAGGTGGCCCGGCGGCATGCCGGCATGCGACGCGTCGGGGCCATAGCGCGGGTCACGGGTCACGTCGTCGGAGCGGATCACCGTCCGGCCCGCGAAGTCCGGCGAGAAGAGAGGGGTGGCGCGCGGCATGGGGAAGCTGGCGAAGGCCGCGGCATCGGCCCCCGACAGGGCGTAGAGGCGGTAGTCCTGCCCCGTCTCGTCCTCGGCATTGTAGAAGAAGGCACCGAACTCCGCGCCGGTCAGCGAGATGCCCGCATCGACCGCGAGCTGGGTGAGGCGACCGACATCGAGCTCGCTGGTGATGGCGATCCCGGCGCGGTTCACCGTCGCCAGGGTTTCGGTCTGCTGCTGGAGCGCCTTCAGCGCCGCCTGTTCGCGCTGCCGGCCCAGGACCTGGTCGGTCACCTCCATGGCCGCGCAGACCAGGCCGGCGATCTGGCCGCTCTCGTCGCGCAGCGGGGTGTAGGAGAAGGTGAACCAGGTTTCCTCGCGCCGGCCCTGGCGCAGCATCGGGATCGGCAGCTCGCGGTAATACTGGGCGTCGCCCGAGAGGGTGCGGTCCACGATGGGGCCGAACTGCGGCCAGATATCGGCCCAGACGTCGGCAAAGGGCCGGCCGAGCGCCCAGGGATGCCGCTCCGCGAAGATCGGCGTATAGGCATCGTTGTAGAGAAAGGCGAGATCCGGCCCCCAGGCGACGAACTTCGGCTGGCGGGAGTTGAACACCATCTCGGCGATGGTCCGCAGGGAAGCCGGCCAGTCGGTGACCGGCCCCAGCCCGCTGGCCTCGAAACCCGGCTCCCGGACCAGCGCGCCGGTATCGCCGCCGCCGAACGGCCAAGGGTCTGCCTCTGTGGTGATCCTGCTCAGCATCGCTACTCGGTTCTGCGGCGGCCAGCCCCGGTCCGGCGCCGGGAAAGGCGAAGGACAGGACTCCTCCGGTACGGAAAGGGGTCAGGAAAACCCATGATGCCACTCCGGCGGCCCCTTCGCCAGACAGGTGCCGACAAGGCAACGAACAGGGGTGCCGGAGCGGCTGGAGGGTGGGATATTGCAGGACGGGGCCGGCCATGCAGCTTTCGCCCGTCTTGCCGGTTCCTCCGCCATGATGGGGTGCGGGGCGCCAGGGCCTGGTCCGGCCCCCTCCGCGCCCGCCTGCCAGAGGAGAGCTGCCATGAAGGCCGTCGGCTATCGCAGGAACCTGCCCGTCGCCCATGATGAATCCCTGATCGACCTGGATCTGCCCGTGCCGGAACCCGGACCGCACGACCTGCGCGTCGCGGTGAAGGCGGTCTCGGTCAATCCGGTGGACACCAAGCAGCGTGCCCGCGCGACGCCGCCCGAGGGCGGGGTCCAGGTGCTGGGCTACGACGCCGCCGGGGTGGTGGAGGCGGTCGGCGCCGGGGTCACGCTGTTCCGGCCGGGCGACGAGGTCTTCTATGCCGGCAGCATCGACCGCCCCGGCACGGACAGCGAGTTCCACCTGGTGGACGAGCGGATCGCCGGCCGCAAGCCGGCCAGCCTGTCCTTCACCGAGGCGGCCGCCCTGCCGCTGACCGCCATCACCGCCTGGGAGCTGCTCTTCGACCGCCTGGGCGTGCCCTATGGCGCCCTGACCGGCGGGCCCATGGCGGGCGGCGGAACGCTGCTGGTCATCAACGGCGCCGGGGGCGTGGGGTCCATCCTGACGCAACTCGCCCGCCGCCTGACCGGGCTGACCGTGGTGGCCACGGCCTCCCGCCCCGCCACCATCGAATGGTGCCGGAAGATGGGCGCGCATCACGTGATCGACCATCACCGCCCGCTGGACGAGGCGTTGCGCGAGGCGGGAATCGAACAGGCGGAGTATGTCGCCAGCCTTTCCGCCTCCGACCGGCACCAGGCCGCCGTGGCGAAGCTGATCGCGCCCCAGGGCAAGGTGGCGCTGATCGACGACCCGAAGAGCTACGACATCATGCCGTTCAAGCGGAAATGCGTCTCGGTCCACTGGGAGTTCATGTTCGCGCGCCCGGTCTTCCGGACGGCGGACATGATCGCCCAGCACCGGCTGCTGAACGCGGTCTCGGCGCTGGTGGACGAGGGCTTCCTGCGCAGCACGCTGCACGAGGAGGCGGGCACCATCAACGCCGCCAACCTGCGCCGCGTCCACGCCACGCTGGAAAGCGGGCGGGCCATCGGCAAGACGGTGCTGACGGGGTTCTGAGGGAAAGGGATTTCCCTCCGGAGAGTGGAACCGGCGGGCAGGGCGCCCGAGGCGGCGGTGCTCCGGGCGGGCTGCCTCAGCCCGCCTCGCGCTGCATGACCGAGACGGCATCCCGGCCGATCCCGAAGGCGGTCAGGTCGGACGCGATCATCAACGGGCCATCATAGCCGGTGCGGATGGCGGACTGGAGATCGGCCAGCGTCGCATTCCCGTTCAGCCCGACATGGTAGAGCGCAGCCAGGCGCGGCTTCGCCTCGCGGAAGGCGCGCGCCGCGTCGTCCGGCGAGGCGAGGTGGCTGTAGACCGCGCGATAGGCCGGGTCGCCCGCCAGCAGCGCTTCCGGGATCAGCGTGACGGGGTGGAGGAAGAGATCCGCACCCCGTCCCTGGCGCACGACCTCCTGGCTGTAGCGCGTGTCGCCGGCCAGGACCACGACGCGGCCGCGGTACTCGATGCGGTAGCCATAGGACGGCCTGACCATCTCGCCATGGTCGTTGTCGAAGGCAAGGACACGCAGCCCGTCCTGTTCGTGGACAAGGCCCGGCGCCACGTCACGGGCATCGATGCGGATGCCTTCCTCCGGATTGTGCTCGTCCGCGAGACGCGTGCCGATATCGGCGGCATAGGCCGCGCGGAGGCCCTTCGCCATCGTCTCGGTGCCCGGCGGTCCGTAGAGCAGGAGCGGCGCCGCGCGGCGGCCATAGGGCGGCCGCAGCCAACCGGTCAGCCAGAGATCCGGCAGGCCCGCCGTATGGTCGGAATGGTGGTGGGTCAGGAAATGCGCGTCGATGCTGCCCAGCGGGATGCGCAGTTGCCAGAGCCGGATCGTGCAGCCGCGCCCGAAGTCGAAAAGCAGGCGCCGGTGGCCGCATTCCACCAGCGTGGCATTGCCGAAGCGCTGGGCGGAAGGCATGGGCGTGCCGGAGCCGAGCACGGTGACACGGAACAGATCCTCCGTCACGGGCGCCGCCTCCGGCGCTCCCATGGCTTTCCCGCCTTGTGCCGTGACGAGGCCGCCGGCCATGCCGGCGAGAAGCAGCTTCCGACGTCGCACGATGCTCATGCCTCCTTCGGTCCGCGATCGTTGCGGGCGCCCATCAGCCGCGAGAGTTCCGCCGCCGCGCCCTTCACCCGCCGCTCCACCTCCGCGCGGAACGGTGCCGGGCCGAACTGCGCGGCGGGCCCGGCCAGGCTGAGGGCGGCGAGGGGCCTGCCTTCCTGCCCCAGCACCGGGGCGGCGCAGGAATCCACGCCGGGCTCATAGGCGGAGAAGCTCCAGGCGCAGCCGCGCACCGCGTCCTCGGCCAGCACGGCGTCCAGGGCCGCGTGCGTGGCCGGGGAGTGCGGCGTGGCGGTGGGCAGCGGGCCGGGGCCGAGGCGTGC
>NZ_BDLP01000106.1:0-12684 GCF_001950415.1 Roseomonas sp. TAS13 | reverse complement strand
CTATGCTGACGTCGAGACTTGTGATCAAGAGACAGGAGCGTCAGCAGGGAGAGGCCGTGCACGCCGACCACGGCCGCGCCCTGCACTGGCAGCGCCGCGAAGGCCCAGACGCCGCCCAGGGGATTCCACGGGAAGCCGGTGAACAGCACGCTGCGCAGCATCTCAGCGAAGGTCCAGGCCCCGGCGAAGCCCGCCAGGCGGCGCCAGCCCGGAGGCAGGAACCATGCGGCGAGCGCGGGTGGCACCGCGTAGAGAGCCATCACGGCGGCGAGCGCCGGCGCGGCGAGCGGCACGAGCCACCACCAGCGCGCCGGGTCTGTGAGCAGCGCCTCCGTAACCCAGTACAGGCCCCCGAGGCTGTGGCCGAAGCCCCAGGCCAGGCCGAGCCTGCCCGCCCGTCGCCACGACGTCGCGGCGCCGAGCAGCGCGAGCAGCCCCGGTACGGCGAGCAGCAGCACCAGCACCGCATGAAGCGGGGGCAGGGCGAGGGCCGAGAGCAGCCCGAGGGCGAGCGCCGCGGCGAGAGCCCGACGCGGCGGCAGTCCGGCAAGCCAGGTGAAGAGGCGGGCGACCGCGTCCGGTGGCGCGAACCCTTCCCCTCGGCCCGGCGCGGTCCCTCTCCGCCCCCCCGCGGCCTCGGGCTCGTCGCCCGTGCCGCCTCGGGACGGCGAGGTGGAGGCGACGGCGCTCGGGATCGGGCGGCCCGCGCGCGTCCGGAGGGCGCCGCCGCTCATCCGATCCTCGCGAGCCATGGGAAGGCCACTAGCATCCAGTCCACGAGCGCGGTGATCTCGCCGGTGGCGATGAGCACCCACATCAGCAGGCCGGAGGCGAACTGCGCGACCCTGACGGTGCCGCAGGAGCTCATCTGGTCAAGGTTGCTGTGGCGTCCATCCAGGCTTTCAGGCCGACCTTGAAAGCGTCCCGGCCCTTGTCCGTCAGGGTGTAGACCTTTCGCTTGCGGCCGGAGACGACCTCGGCTTCGGGGGGGCACGCGGCCGTTGGCTACCAGTTGAAACCTGTGTCGGCCCCGGAGTGCAGTGGAACATGGCGGAAGCGGACCACCTGGGCTTCGTGGTTCGCCCGACACTGCGCGAAGATGCCTGAACAGCCGCGGGCACGGGCCAAGAGGCTGACGTTGATATCCGCGACAGCTATCCGGGCTCCGGGCTTGAACCGGGAGGTCTCTGCGAGAAGGACCCCGTTCTCATAGATCGAGGTCTGACCATCCCACGCGAGGTCGGTCGTCGATTCACCCTCGCCAGACGCCGTGTACAGATAGGCCGCCGTGCATCGCGCCGACTGAGCTTGGCACAGCATTCGCCGGGTGTCGGCTTTCCCGACTGTGATGTTGCTGGCCGACAGGTTCACCAGAACAGTCGCACCAGCCAGCGCCGCGATGGCGCTCGGCTGTATCGGCACCCACATATCCTCGCAAATCTCAGCGTGGAACACGAGCCCTGGGCGGTCCTCGGCCACGAAGATGAGGTCGGGGCCGAATGGCACGTGCTGCTCACCCAGGCGGATCATGCTGCCTTCCGTCCCTTGCCCGGACGCGAAGTAACGGCGCTCGTAGAACTCGCGGTAGTTTGGCAGGTGAACCTTCGGGACCACCCCGGCCACCCGCCCGCCATGGACCACCACTGCTGTGTTGTAGACGCGCCCCGCGTGGCGCAGTGGTGCTCCCACCACCATGACGGGCTGGATATGGACGGAAGCCTCCACAATACGCCTCAGGGCGGCCTCCGCAGCGTCCAGCACAACGTCCTGAAGGAAGAGGTCGTCAATGGAGTAACCGGTCAACGCCAGCTCCGGGAAGGCGACCAGGGACACCAATCGTGCGTCGCAGGCACGCGCGGTCGTCAGCAGGGTGTCCGCATTCACCTCCGGGTCGGCAATGCGAACAGGAGTCGTGCAGGCGGCGACCCTTACCTGGGCGTCCGGTCCGGATGGCCCGGTGCTCTGCCCCGGAGGCAGCTCTGGCTGAACGTTCTCAGTCATTGGTTGCCTCACGCAGATCCGTCCTGGCATCGCGGACGATCGACCATGCCGATTGCAGGAAAAGCCCGGCGATGACGACGGCCACGGCGAGATCCGGCCATGCAGTTCCGGTCCACCAGACGAGACCCGCCGCGACCACCACGGCGAGGTTGCCGATGGCGTCATTGCGGCTGAATAGCCAGACAGCCCGGACATTGGCGTCACCCTCCCGGTGCGGGATGAGCACCGCCGCGGAGGCGACGTTGACCACCAGTGCGACGGCGCCGAAGAGGCCCATCAGTTCGGCCTCGGGCTGGTTCAGCACCAGCACCCGGTAGCCAGTGGTGGCGAGCACGCCCAAGCCGAGCGCTGCGAGGAACAGTCCCTGGATGAGGGCGGACCGGGCGCGCCAAGCGAGGCTCCAGCCGATGGCCAGCAGGCCGAGGAAGCTGATCAGGCCGTCGCCAAGGAAGTCGAGAGCGTCCGCCTTCAACGCCTGGCTGCCGGAGACGAAGCCGCCGACCATCTCCACGAGGCCGTAGCCGACGTTGAGTCCCACGACGATCCAGAGCGCCCGGCGGTAGGCGGGCGTGATGTGGCCAAGGTCCCGGGGCAGATCGTCGTCGTCGCTCATCCTATGCGTCCGAGCCCCGGGAAGAGCTCGAGCATCAGGATGGCGAAGTCGGTCAGGTGGCCCGTGATCATGGCCGCCCCCATCACCACCATGACGCCACCCGCCACGATCTGAAGAACACGGCCGAGGCGCCGTAGGCTGCGGAACGGGCCGCGCAGGAAGGCGTCGGCGAAGGCGGCCACCAGCAGGAAAGGCACGCCCAGCCCGGCCGCGTAGGTGGCCAGGAGCACGATGCCGAGGTGGCTGATCTCGCTGGTGGCGGTCAGCGCCAGGATGGCGCCGAGCACCGGCCCGATGCAGGGCGTCCAGCCAAAGGCGAAAGCCAGCCCGAGCACATAGGCGGAGAGCGGCGTGCCGCCGCTGAGGGTCGGCATGAAGCGGAGGTCGCGTTGCAGCGGCATCAGCCGCAGGACGCCCGCGGTCATGAGGCCGAACAGGATGACCACCACGCCGCCCACGATCCCGGCCTCGTAGCGGTAGCGCAGCAGGGCTTGGCTCAGCGCCGAGGCGCCCGCGCCCATCGCCACGAAGACGGTCGCGAAGCCCAGAACGAAGCAGAGGCCGAGGCCGACCGTGGCGAGGCGACCGGGCGCCGCGCGTTCGGCGGCGACCGAGCGACCGGCGACGTAGGAGACGTAGCCGGGCACCAGCGGCAGCACGCAGGGCGAGAGGAACGAGACCATCCCGGCCAGGAAGGCTGTCAGGAGGCCGGACATCTGGAGGAGCGGGTTCACGGCGGTCCCGCCCTCAGGGTCGCGCCGCGGAGGTCGGCGCGCCCGCCGGGTCGCGCCTCCCGCCGACGAGGAGCAGGAGCGCGACGCCGACGAAGATCGCGGTGTCGGCGAGGTTGAAGGCGGGCCAGTGGTAGCCAGCCACGTGGAAGTCCAGGAAGTCCGTCACGGCACCGTGCCGCAGCCGGTCGACGACGTTGCCCAGGGCGCCTCCGACGATGAACCCGACCGAGGCCGCCATCCCCGGCCGCCGGTCGCGCGTCGTCCAGACGACGAGGCCCACGACGACGGCGAGCGCGAGGGAGGACAGGAGCCAGGGCGTCGCGGGGTGGTCCGCCGACAGCAGACCGAAGCTGACGCCCCGGTTCCATCCCAGCACCAGGTTGAAGAACGGGGTGATGGGGATGACGCGGGGCGGATCCATGAGATGGGCCAGCACCCACCACTTCGTCGCTTGGTCCAGCGCGAAGGCCAGCGCGGCCGCCGCCGCGCCCCAGGTCCAGGCGAGGCGCGCGCTAGGCAGGACCTCAGCCATGCGCCACGCTCTTGAAGCGGTATCCGAGCAGGCGCAGGGCGTTGAGGGTTACCAGCACCGTCGCGCCGGTGTCGGCCAGCACGGCGGGCCAGAGGCCGGTGATGCCGACCACCGTCGTCACCAGGAAGACCGCCTTCAGGCCGAGGGCGATGGCCACGTTCTGGTGGATATTGGAGAGCGTCGCGCGCGACAGCCCGACCAGGGCGGCCACATCCACGACGCGGCTGTTCAGCAGCGCCGCGTCGGCCGTCTCCAGGGCCACGTCGGTCCCGCCGCCCATGGCAATGCCGACTGAGGCGGCTGCGAGCGCGGGTGCGTCGTTGATGCCGTCACCGACCATGGCCACGGGCGCCTTTTCCTTGAGGGCGCCGATCTCCCGCAGCTTGTCCTCCGGCAGCAGCCCCGCTTTCACCTTGAGGCCGAGCGCCCCGGCGATGGCCTGACCCGTGCGGATGTTGTCGCCGGTCAGCATGACGGCCTCGACGCCGAGGGCGCCGAGCGCCCGGATGCCTGCGGCCGCGTCCGGCCGGGGCTCGTCGCGCACCGCGATCAGGCCGGTATGGGTGCCGTCCACGGAGACGACGACTACCGTCTTTCCTTGGTTCTCCCACTCGGCGACCGTCCGCGCCGCGTCGGCCGGGAGCGGCGCCTGCCCGGCGGCATGAGAGGGCGAGCCGACGGCCACGCGCTTGCCGGTCACGACCGCCTCAACGGCCTTGCCCGGGATGGCCCGCGAATCCTTGGCGGGGCGCAGTGGGATGCCATCGGCGTCCGCCCGCTCCAGGATGGCGCGGCCGAGCGGGTGGCTGGAGCCGTTCTCCACCGCGGCGGCGAGGCCGAGCATGGTACGCTCCGGGCCGGAGAGGGCGAGGAGGTCGGTCACGCGCGGGCGCCCTTCGGTCAGGGTGCCGGTCTTGTCGAAGGCGACGGCGCGGATCCGGCCGATGGTCTCCAGGGCGCCGCCGCCCTTCACCAGCAGACCCCGCCGGGTGCCGACGGCGAGGCCGGAGGCGATGGCCGCGGGCGTCGAGAGGACGAGGGCGCAGGGGCAGGCGACCAGCAGCAGTGCCAGGCCCCGGTAAATCCAGGTGTCCCAGTCTGCGCCGACGACAAGCGGCGGCGCGACGGCGACCAAGGCCGCTACGGCAACCGCGATCGGCGTGTAGACAGCCGAGAACCGCTCGATGAAGCGGGCGGTGGGCGCCTTGGCGTCCTGCGCCTCCTCCACCAAGCGGATGATGCGGGCGATGGTGTTGTCCGAGGCAGGCCGGGTCACGCGGACCTGCAGCGCGCTGGAGGCGTTAATGCTGCCCGCGAAGACGGAGGCGCCCTCGGCCTTAGGGACAGGGACGGACTCGCCGGTCACCGGGCTCTCGTCCACCTCGGACTCACCCTCGGCTACCTCGCCGTCGGCCGAGACGCGGTCTCCCGGGCGGATCAGGACGAGGTCACCGACCTTGAGGCTGGCGGCGGGCACCTCCCGTGCCGTGCCATCCTCGATGCGCAGCGCGGTCCTCGGCACCAGGGCGCCGAGCGCCTCGATGCCCGCGCGAGCACGCCCGGCCGCGACGTTCTCGAGCAGCTCGCCAATGGTGAAAAGGAACACCACCACGGCCGCCTCAGAGGTCGCGCCGATGGCGATGGCGCCGACGGTCGCGATCGACATCAGCATCTCGATGCTGAAGGGCGACCCGGCGCGTGCCGCGGCGATTGCCTTGCGGCCGAAGTAGACAAGGCCGAGCAGGGCGGCGGGCAGGTAGACCCAGTGGTCCAGGGCCGGGACAGCGAGCGAGACGGCAAACCCGGCCACCATAAGGGCGCCGATTGCCGCGGCGAGCCGCGCCTTTTTCCCCTTCCACCATGGCTGGCGTGGGCGAACGAGCGCCAGGTCGGCGGCGGCGCCAGGCTCGCCCGCGACCACCCGCGGCGCCTCGACGGGGGCGACGCCGTAGCCAAGCTTGCGGATCTGCTCCTCGACGGCCGAGCGCGGCGTGGCCGCCTCGTCCAGCCGGAAGGCCAGAACCTGGCTGTGGTAGTTGACCCGGATGTCTTCGGCCCCGCCGAAGCGGCCAACCGCCGTTTCGATTTTCGAGGCGCAGGACGGGCAGTCCATGCCCTCCACGTGGTATCGCAGGGCCGACCTGGACCCAGGGGCCAGTTGAGCCGTTCCGCCGTCAGCCATCGCCGCCACCCAGTCCTTGCCAGTCACGCCAGAGGCGCGACGCCGTAGCCGAGCTTGCGGATCATATCCTCGACGGCCGAGCGCGGCGTGGTCGCCTCATCCAGCCGAAACTCCAGGGTCTCGGTCTTGTAGTTGACCTGGATGTCCTCGGTGCCGCCAAGGTGCTCCACCGCGTCCTCGATCTTCAAAGCGCAGCTGGAGCAATCCATGCCGTCGACCCGGTAGCGCAGGTCCACCCGCGTCCCGGGCGCCGTGGTTTCGCTGTTGGCCATCGTTTGCCTTCCCTTCCAGGAATGTGCCCGCCGGTTGGCGCGCGGACAGAAGGCTCCCTACATGGACCCTGTAGCCACTACAGGGTCAAGGGAATGGTTGTGGAAAAGCCCCTGAACATCGGCGCCCTTGCTAGGGTGACCGGAACGAAGGTGGAGACCATTCGCTGGTACGAGCGGGTCGGCCTGCTCCCGGTGCCCGCCCGCAGCGCGGGGAACTATCGAACCTACGGCGAGCCGCACCTCGGCCGCCTGAGCTTCATTCGGCGCGCCCGGGACCTTGGCTTCTCGCTGGAACAGATCCGCGCCCTGCTTGACTTGGCCGAGGACCGCGAGCGCTCCTGCGACGCGGTGGACGTCATCGCCCGCGAGCACCTGGACGAGGTGGACCGGAAGATCGCCGACCTGCAGGCGCTGCAGCGGGAACTGGCCTCCCTCATCGGGCAGTGCCGTCACGGCAACGTGGCGGAGTGCCGCATCATCGAGGCGCTTGCCCCGCCGAAGTAGACGTGTTGGATGCGCGTTGTTCTCGATGAATGATCAGGCGGGCCAACAGATCGCTCCGGGCAGGCTGAAGGCCAGCAGCGTCGAGGCATCCCTTCCCGGCGCAGACATGCTGACGTCCCTCATGCCGAGGGCTTCCAGGCGAGGAGGCGCAGGGCATTCAGCGTCACCAGCACCGTGGCGCCGGTGTCCGCGATGATGGCGGGCCACAGCCCGGTCACGCCCATCAGAGTCGTCACGAGGAAGACCGCCTTGAGCCCGACGGCGATGGCGACGTTCGCTTTCACGTTGGCCATGGTGGACCGCGACAGGCTGACGAGTTCGGAGACGCCGGTCACGCGATCCTTCAGGACCGCTGCATCCGCTGTTTCCAGGGCCACGTCAGTGCCGCCGCCCATGGCGACGCCCACCGAGGCTGCCGCCAGCGCCGGGGCGTCGTTGATGCCGTCACCCACCATGGCCACGGAGCCGGACGACCGGAGGGCTCCAATCTCGCGGAGCTTGTCGTCCGGCAGCAGCTCGGCCTTCACGTCCAGGCCCAGCCCCTTGGCGATGGCCGCCCCGGTCCGGGCGTTGTCGCCCGTCAGCATCACGGAGCGGATGCCGATCCGCGAAAGGGCGGCGATGCCCTCGGCCGCGTCGCCCCGAGGCTCGTCACGGAGCGCCAGGACGCCCGCGACGGTGCCGTCCGCCAGGATCACGACGGCCGTCTTGCCCTCGTTCTCCAAGCGGGTGACCGCCTCGGCCAGTCCGCCGAGTTGGGCGCCCGCCTCCGCGGCGTGGCGCGGGCTGCCGACGCTGACCTTGCGGCCGTCGACCGTGGCGGTGACCCCCTTCCCGGGCACAGCAGCCTGGTCGGAAACGGGCGGCGTCGCGACGCCCCGCGCTTCCGCCGCGGCCACGACGGCCTTGGCCAGGGGGTGCGAGGACCCCTGCTCGACCCCGGCCGCCAAGGTCAGCAGGTCGGACTCGGAGGTTCCCTGCGCGGGCAGGATGTCCGTCACCTTGGGATGACCCTCGGTCAGCGTGCCGGTCTTGTCGAAGGCCACGGTCTTCGCCGCGCCGATCTCCTCCAGGGCGGCACCTCCCTTGATAAGCAGGCCGCGCCGGGCACCGGCGGACAGGCCGGAGGCCATGGCGGCTGGCACCGAGATGACCAGGGCGCAGGGGCAGGCGATCAGGAGGACGGCCAGCCCGCGGTAGACGCTGGTCCACCAGTCCCAGCCCAGCAGGAAGGGCGGGACGAGGATGACCAATGCTGAGACGAGCATCGCGCCCGGCGTCCACCAGGTGGAGAAGCGCTCGATGAAGCGCTGCGTCGGTGCACGGGAGGCGGTGGCCTCCTCCACCATGCGGATGATGCGGGCGATGGTGTTGTCGGTAGCGGCTCGGGTCACGCGCACCCGCAGGGCGCCGTCGGCGTTGATGGAGCCCGCCACGACCGCCTCGCCGGGGCCGCGGGACACGGGGATGCTCTCCCCGGTGACGGGGCTCTCGTCGAGGGCGGAGCGGCCATCCTCGATGGTGCCATCGCAGGGCACGCGGTCGCCGGGGCGGACCAGGACGAGGTCGCCGACGGAGAGCTGGTCGGAAGGCACCTCCTCGGTGGAGCCGTCCGCCCGCAGGCGCCGCGCCGTCCGAGGCATGAGGTTGGCCAGGGCCTTGATGCCCGCCCGCGCCCGCCCGGCCGCCACATTCTCCAGCAGCTCACCCAGAGCGAACAGCAGGACGACCACGGCAGCCTCCTCGGCTGCCCCAATGACGGCGGCGCCCGCCGCAGCGGTCACCATCAGGGTCTCGATGGAGAAGGGTGTCCCGGCCCGGGCCAGGGCGAAGGCGCGGCGGCCGAACGGAACCAGGGCCACGAGGGTCGCGGCCAGGAAGAGCGGGTAAGTCAGCCGGGCGGGAAGAACCAGCGACAGGGCATAGGCGCCGAGGACCAAGGCGCCGAGCAGCCAGACCAGGCGTGCCTTGCCCGTGGCGTACCAGGGCTTCGTGGCATCGGCCGGATTCTCGTGGTCGGCATGTGAATGGCCGAAGGTATCGCCGTGGCCATGTTCGCCGTGATCGTGGTCCGCTTGGTCATGCCCGGCATGGTCACGCTCCTCCGCGGCATGGGCGTGACCGTCAGCAGGAGCCACGACATCGTTCGCCGGGAGCGACCGAGCCGTGTAGCCGAGACCTGCCAGCGACTGCTCGATGGTGGTGGCGTCGGACGCGCCTGGCTCCAGCCGGACCGTCAGACGCTCCGCGATGAGGTTCACCGAGACGTCCTTGACGCCTGGAAGGCGGGTGACCGCCTTCTCCACCTTCGCCACGCAGGAGGCGCAGTCCATGCCCTCCACGCGCCAGGACACGGACTGCCCCTGGCTGCCGTTCCGTGTGCCGTCCATCTAGCGACCTCCTGCTGACGGCTTCTGAGATGGGACCTCCAGTGGCTGGAGGTTCAAGAGAGAATTTGCGGGCCGCCCTGGGGAAACGCCCGCCAGGGTCACCCGTCAGTGGCGGTGCCCTGCTTCCGCGGCGCCCCAGTTGTCCGTCGTGGTGCCCCCGTGGGCGCCCGCCAGCTCGGCCTGGACTGTCGCGTGGGTGATGCCGAACCGCCCGGCCAGCATGGTGCCCAGGGCATCCTCCAGGCGGTCCTCCCGGGCCAGGGAGGGCTCGACCACCACGTGGGCCGATAGGGCCACCTTGCCGCTGGTCAGGGACCAGACGTGCAGATCGTGGATGTCTCGCACCCCCGGCGTGTCCCGCATCGCGGTCTCGACGGCATCCAGATCGATGCCGCGAGGCACGCTCTCCAGCAGCACGTCGATGGCCTCGGACAGGAGGGTCCAGGTGCGTGGAAGAACCCATAGGGCGATGCCGATGCCGAGCACCGGGTCCACCCAGGTCCAGCCGGTCGCCCAGATGACCGCCGCGCCGACGATGACAGCGATCGAACCCAGGAAGTCGCTCCAGACCTCCAGGTAGGCGCCCTTCACGTTGAGGCTGCTCTCGCTGCCGCCCGCGAGCAGGCGCATGGAGATCCAGTTCACCAGCAGGCCGAAGGCGGCGACGGCCAGCATGCCGACGGTGCCGACCTCGGCGGGCTCGCGGAAGCGCTGGTACGCCTCGTAGAGGATGTAGATCGCCACCAGGAACAGCAGGGAGGCGTTGAAGGCGGCCGCGAGGATCTCGAAGCGGTGGTAGCCCCAGGTCCGGCGCCTGTCCGCGGGACGGCGGCCGATGCGGATGGCGACGAGCGCCACGGCCAGGGCCAGCGCGTCGGTCAGCATGTGGGCCGCGTCGGACAGGAGCGCGAGACTGTTGAAGACGTAGGCGCCCGCGACCTCGGCCAGCAGGAAGGTGCCGGTCAGGGCGAGCGCCTTCGTCAGCGCGGCGGAGTTGGCGTTGCCCACCCCATGGTCGTGATCCTGTCCCATTCGCACCTCCACGTCGGCCCACCGCCTCGGGGCCGCCGCAAGGGTGGGTACAATCTCCAGTCACTGGAGCATCAAGGAAAAACTTGTCGCCGATGACGCGGAGGGCGTCGGCATGACCGGCGCGCCCCGCGCACTATGTCGGCAGGGCACGAGGGCGACCAGATCGGGAACCTAGTCGCCCATCCCGTGCGCCTGCTCCTGGCAGGACTGAGGGCCGCGTAGACGGGCGGCGGGGCGGGGCCGCCCTATGGCCCCGCCTGTCGTTCACGGCAGCGGCGGCGCGCTCTTGTCGCGGTGTCCGTGCTCGTCCAGGTCGCCGGGCTTGTGGCCCGGGTGGTCGTGGTGGGGACCGGGCGTCTCCGTGACGCTCCTGTCGCGGTGGCCCTCCGGGTCGAGATCGCCCGGCGTGTGCCCCGGATGGTCATGGTGCTGACCGGGAACCTCCTTCGTCGCCTGGTCGCGATGGCCGTGCTGGTCGAGGTCGCCCGGCTTGTGCCCGGGATGATCGTGGTGCGGGCCCGGCTGTTCCTGCGGCATCCTCGCGCTCCTTCCTGACTGGCCCCGAGCCCGCCGTCACCGCCTGGCATCCATGGCTTCCACAGTGCGACGCCTCGGTTCGCGGTAAACTCCGGATCCCGAGACGCCGTTCCCCGCTCGAATATTTAGTTTTGTAAATGCCCGCGGCGCCCGGCTCTCGCTGAGTCCAGCGCCTCGGCCGCTAATTCTGCTGCGAGGGATCCTGGATGCCTGGTACGCCAGCCTGCGGGCTCGGCGGACCTTCGCCGCTGTGGTCGGGGCCGTGCGGGGCAGCCGGGGAGGCCGCGGCTCCCGGCACGCCTGCCCCCTGGTCCGGGACCATGGCGGCCGGGTGGCCGGGATGCGGTGCGGTCGGGACCATGACCTGGGGCGGCCCGGAACCCTGCGTCACCGGGGACTGGGCCAGCGCGGGCAGCGCCACCAGTCCGAGGGCAAGGGCGAGGGCGTGGTTCCTCATTGGGGTGTCTCCTGCTGAGCGCGTGCGTCCAAGGGGCTGGATGAGGCCCGGTGGTGCGGCGGTCGTCCGGCCGCCGCGCCGGGATGCCTCACTGACCCTGGCCGCCGCCGCCGGTCGCGCCGCTCTGCTCGAGGAAGGTCTGCTTCGCCCCCTGCATGCCTGCGTAGGGGAGATCCTGCGGCCGCGGCCGGTAGTGGTCCTCGTGGGTGTGGGGCTGGACGTCGCTGCGCGACATGACCTGCGTCTGGAAGACTCGCTGCGGGTAGTATCCCTCGGCCGAGGCAGTCGTGGCGACGAACGGCGCGAACATAGCGGCCGCGAGAGCCAGGGTTCCCGTCGCCTTCATCTTCTTGCTGCGGAACATCTTCTCTTCTCCGTGTGGGTGCTGACGGCTTCTTTCCGCCCTGCCGAGAAGATAACGCCAGAGGCCCGATTTTTCAGCGGATCCTAATGTTTTTATTTGTGTATTTGAATTCTTGTCTTGATGATTACTTTTCTTTTCCGACGTGTTTCCGGCTTGTAAATCCCGAATGCCGGAGAACCCTGCGCCTTCCGGCCTACATCGGCGTCAACGTGGCGGCCCAGGGGCTTCCATCTCGGCGAGGCACCTGCCGAGGGCCGGTGCGGTCTGCGCCAGGCCCGTCGCCGGGATGGGCCAGGTTCCGCCGCCGGGCATGGTCAACTCGATGGAGGATGCCGCCGCGAGCCGGGCGACAAGGCGCACTCGTTCCCCGGCATCGGCCGCGAGAACGCCGCGCGCCATCAGGAAGCCATTTGGCAGCGACCGCACGAGGTCGGCCAGGGCGACCTCGCGGAGCCCGTCGATGCTTAGCGCCAGCTCGCTCCTGGGGCTCAGGGCATTCGTTCCAGCCCCCTCCAGGAACAGGAAGAGGATGGCCTCGGCGCCCCGCATCTGGAGGGAGAGGCTGCGCCCCAGCCCGCCGGTGGCGTCCGTCCACATGGTGGTCCATCCGCACCAGGCATCGCCGCGCTCCCCGAGGTAGAGGGACACGCTCCAGGCGCCCGCGCGCCGGGTCCATGCGGTGTCGGCTGCCGCCTTCCCACCGGGCGCCAGCAGCGCGGGCACGCACGACAGGAGGACCGCCGCGATGCGCCACCTGCTCGACCTTTCTCCGCTCATGTGGCGTCGATCCCCCTTGTGGCCCCCTGGCTCGGATGCGGGACCAACATCGCTGGTGTGGGTGGAAGACGAGCCCACCTGTGTCGCCCTCAGGCCCGACCGTCCGGTACGGACGGCCGGGCCATCGAACGCCGGACTACCGGCGGGTCGGCAGGGTCAGCTTGTCAATCGGCACTGAATTGGGACCCCAGATCGGCACGCAAAAGGGACCCTCTTGTGAGGTGTGTTGAGGGGGCGTTCAGGCGCGGTTCTTGAATCGCCAACTATCGTTGCCGGTCTCGACGATGTC
>NZ_BDLP01000105.1:0-12705 GCF_001950415.1 Roseomonas sp. TAS13 | reverse complement strand
CCCGCCCGGGCCGGACCCTCGCCGCCGCCGGGGTGGCGGCGGTGGTGCTGCTTGCCCCGATGGCCACCGCGCTGCTCGCCCGGCCGGAGGTCGCCGCGCACCTGCCGCTCTCGGCGGTCCACCGGGTGCTGATCTGGGATTTCGCGCGGAGCCGCGCCGCCGAGCGCCCCTGGCTGGGCTGGGGCATGGAATCCAGCCGCGCCATTCCCGGCGGCCGCGACAACTTCCCCACGGAGAACCTCGCCCGGCTGGGCATGACCGGCCCCGAGGCGCGTGCCTTCTTCGACCGGCCGGGCGTGGAGGCGCTGCCGCTGCACCCGCACAACGCGCCGCTGCAACTGCGGCTGGAGCTGGGCTGGCCGGGCCTGCTGCTCTGCGCCGGGATCTGGGCCGCGCTGGCCTTCCGCGCGCCGGGACCGCTGGCCCTGGGCGTCCTGGCCTCGGCGCTGGTGACCTTCCTGTTCTCCTACGGCGCGTGGCAGCCCTGGTGGGTGGCCAGCCAGGCCCTTGCCGTCGCCATGGTCTCGGCCCTCGGCCCGGCCCGGATTCCGGGAAAGGCGCGGCCATGAACCGGGTCGAAGGACTGAACATCCGCCACAGCCCGGCCTCCGGCCTGTTGCAGATCGGGCTGCGGCTGGCCGGCTCCCTGCCACCCGGAACGGTGCATGGGCGGTTGCGCGGCCTGCCGCCCCTGACCAATGCCGCCGTGGAGATCATCCCGGCCCCAGGTGGCGAGATCCGTGTCGAGGCCACCGCCGTGCTGCCGCCGGGGGTGGGGCCGGAAGCGGTGCGGCTGCTGCTGTCCAGCGGCGAGGCGCCGCTGCTGTCCCTGGCGCCCCTGCCGGCGGTCCAGGAGCGGGCCGGGCTGGCCACGCTGGAGCCCCTCGATGGAGGCGGTGCCGCCGTGCGGGCCTGGGCCGAAGCCGGCCTGTCCCCTGGACTGCTGGTGGATCACCGCGCGGAACCGCTCCAGCCGGCGGGGGGCGGCCTCTGGCAGGCGTGCCTGCCGGAGGCTCCCGTGCGGCTCGCCGTCACGCTGGGGCCGGACCGGGGGCTGGTCACCAACCCCCTTTCCGCCTGGATGGCGCCCAACCCGGCACCGGACCCGTGCCTGGATGCCCTGCATGGCCGCCATGCCGGGCAGGTTGCCTGGCTGATCGGCAACGGCCCCTCGGTGCGGCCGGAGGAGCTGGACCGCCTCCAGGGGCGGCTCAGCATCGCCTTCAACCGCTTCCACCTCGCGCAGGGCAGCATGCGCTTCCGCCCGACCTATACGCTGAGCGGCGATGGGCAGGTGATCGGCGATTTCGGCGGGGAGATCGTCCGCGAGGCCGGCGGCCCGGTCTTCCTGGCGGCGGAAACGCGGCCGGACCTGCCCGGCGACTGGATCTGGCTGCGTCAGGCCGCCGTCTGGCCGACCCTCTTCTCGCTCGATCCGCGGCGCGTGGTGGGAGCCGGCGGTTCCTCGCCCTTCGCCGCGTTCCAGCTCCTGTGGTGGATGGGGGTGCGCCGCTTCGTGATCTACGGGGCGGATTTCCACTTCGAGGGCGCGGAACCCGGGCAGGACGGCCTCGCCCATGCCGAGGGCAACCACTTCATCCCCGGCTACCGCGGTGGCCGGAGCTGGATCCCGCCCTCCTGGCGCGACATCTGCACGGGCTTCCTGCTCGCGCGCCATCTGGCGGAGGCGGAGGGCGGCTGGGTCCGCAACGCCACGCGCGGCGGGATGCTGGAGATCTTTCCGCGCATCGGCTTCGAGGACGCGCTGGACCTGCGCTGAAGCGGGGTCCTGGCCAGCCCGGCCGGGGAGAGGTTCAGGCCGCGAGGATCACGCGATTCCGGCCGGCGCGCTTGGCGCGGTACAGCGCGTCGTCGGCCTCCCGGATCAGCCGCCCCGCATCCTCCACGCCGCCGGGGGCCGGGGTCAGCGAGGCGGCGCCGATGCTGACCGTCACCGGCTGGCTGGCATTGAAGTCATGCGTGTGGTCGCCTTCGATAGCCAGGCGGATCGCCTCGGCCACCACGCGTGCGCCTTCGGCATCGGTGCCCGGCAGGATGGCGGCGAATTCCTCTCCGCCGAAGCGGGCGGCCAGGTCTCCGGGGCGGCGGATGCCCCGGTCGATGTAGCGCGCCACCATCCGCAGGCAGGTATCCCCGGTGGGGTGGCCGAAGCGGTCGTTGATCCGCTTGAAGTGGTCGATGTCGATCAGCAGCAGGGACAGCGGCTGCCGGTTCCGGCCGCCGCGCCGGGCCTCCTCCTCCAGCACCGCCTCGAAATGCCCGCGATTGGCGATGCCGGTCAGCCCGTCGGTGACCGCCATGGTCGCGATGCGCTCATAGGCTTCCTGCAGCTCGCGCTGCTGGCGCTTCAGCGTGGTGATGTCGGCATGGCTGACATAGCCCGTGCCGTCCTCCATGCGCCGCTCGATCACGCGGCGCCAGCGGTCCCCCGGCAGCTCCACCTCGAAGGGGGCGCCGGCGAAGCGCGCATTGTCGAGGAAGGCATCGAGCGCCGCATCGGCCTGCCCCTCCCAGAGGAGTTGCAGGACCTCCCGGAAGGTGCGGCCGATGGCGACCTCCTTGGAGGGCAGGTCGTAGAGCTCGACGAATTCCTGGTTGGCGTCGGTGATCCGGCCCTCCCGGTCCAGCACCGTCGCGCCATCCGCCAGGTGCGCGAAGGGATCGACCGGCATCCTGGACTCACTCGCCGGCAGGGCCTCCGCCAACGCCTTCCAGACCCGCACGCGCCCACCCTGCGGCAAGGGAAGGGAGGAGACCAGCAGCCGGCGCCCGCGATGCTCGAAGCTGAAGGGGCGGGTCTGGGTGCGGTGGCGCGCGATGCCGGCCGCGACGAATTCCGGCAGGCGGTCGTGTTCCGGGCCGCTGAGCCGGGCGGCGTAGAAGCGCTCCAGGTTGCTGGCGTAGGGCTCCCCGACATGCACGTGGCCGTCATGCTCGGGGAAGAAGCGCAGGAAGGTCCGGTTCCAGAGCAGGGTCCGGTCCTCGGCATCGAAGAGGCAGAGCGCCAGCCCCTGGCTGTCGAGGATCTGGCCGATGACGCCGATGGTTTCCAATCCGTCAGGCATGGCTTCCGCAAGGGGCGGATCAATCTGACCAGCCACGGCGTGTTGGCGGATATCGTGTTTCAAACAACGTTCCACGAAAGCACCAGCCTTCCCCACCCCTATGGTTGCATTTCATACGGCATATGCAACTTTTTAACAGCGGCTTTCCCGCATGACTGCTCCCTGCACAGATTTCAGGTCAGGTGGTGACAGGGGTTTCGTGACGAAGTCGGCCCCATGACGTTGAAGCCGTGGGTGACAGCGAGCGGCACGGGGCGGGATGCTCCTTTCTTCCTGGCCTTTCTCCGGGGCCGCGGCGCACCGGTGGCGGTCCAAGAAGGAAGCAGGATGAGCGACAGCACGAAGACCGGCCCGGCCTTTCTGGACATGCTGGCGCGGCGGCATGGCTTCAGCAACGAGGCCGCGTGGGAAGCCTACCATGCGCTCCGTGCGGGCAAGGGGCGGCAGGCGCAGTTCAGCCATCCAGAGCTGGGCGGCATGGGCCAGTGGGCCGGCGACGGCATGGTCATGATCGGCGACATGTTCAACGGCGCGCTCAAGATCAGGGTCGATGCGCTGCTCGGCGACCTGTCGGCCCGGATGCGGGACATGCCGGCGGAGGACCAGCCGGAGGCTGCCTTGCCGGAACGGGCCGGCCGGAGCTGGTGGCCGGAGGGCCTCGGCACGCCCGCCACCAGCGGGGCGCAGAACGGGCAGCGCTATGCCTGGTTTCCCGAGGCGCGGCGGCTGGCCATCGAGACGGCGGGGACCGTCACCCTCTATGACACGGGGGAGCACAGGATCGGCGGCGTGTCCCAGTCGCAATCGGGGTCCGGGCCGGGCCAGCTCCGCTTCAGCAGCCAGCATGGCGAGCTGCGCCTGTCGGAGCTGCCGCTGGCCGATGGAACGGACGGCGCCTCCACCCTGCCGGAACCGGCGGCCGGGCACGGGGCCGCGGGGCACGGGGCCGCCCTGCCCGGCACGCCGGAAGCGGCGGGCACGGGCGAGCCCCTTTCCGCCCTGGAAAGGCTGGGCAGGCTCTACCAGCAGGGCCTGCTGACCGAGGAGGAGTTCCGGGACAGCAAGGCTTCGCTGCTGCGCCGCCTCTGACGGAAACAGGCGCGGGCCAGGGATCGGGTCTCCCCGGCCCGCCGCCTCAGCGGCGCGTCACCAGCCCGTCGGCGATGTCGCGCTCCGCCAGCGCCGGGTCGCGCGCCGCCGGGTCGCCCATGCCGCCGCCGCCCGGCAGCTTCAGCAGCAGGCGCCGCCCGGCCGGGATGACCTGGTAGCCCTTGGGCCGCAGCAGCGTGCCGTCATCCAGGCCGACCCAGCCCGGCGCGCCGTCCTCGCCGCCGTCGCGGCCCTTCGGTGCGTTCTCGACCCGGTCGAAGATGGCGTTCACGGCGAATTCCGCCTCGCCCTTCGTGCCGATCTCCATGATCTGGCCCATGCCGCCCCGGGTGCGGCCGGCGCCGCCGGAATCCGGGCGCAGCTCCTTCCGCCAGAAGATCACCGGGGCGACGTTCTCGGTCGCCTCCACCGGCATGGTCCGCACGCCGGAGGGGAAGGCGATGCCGTCCAGCCCGTCCCGCGCCGGGCGCGCGCCGGTGCCGCCGGAGTTGAAGGTGATGATCTCGAAATCCGGCAGGGCGGCGTTCTGCCCGCTCACCTCGGAGCCGCCGCGCAGAGGGGGGTTCCACAGCGCCGAGGCGCCTTCCGCCGTCACCCGGTCCGGCACGGCCTGGTGCAGGCAGCCCATCATCAGGTCGGGCAGGAGCTGGCCGATGATGTGGCGGACCGCCACCGGATAGGGGCGCGGCGCGTTCAGGATGCAGCCCTCCGGGATCACCATGCGGAAGGGCAGCAGGCTGGCCCAGTTGTTCGGGATCTCCGGCGCCACGACGCATTTGATGCCGAAGCAGGCATAGGCGCGGCAATAGGCGGCCGGGACGTTGATGGCACGCCCCGAGAGTCCCGATGTGCCCTCGTAGTCCACCTCGATATGGTCGCCCGCGACGGTCATCGCCGCGCGCAGCTCGACCGGCGCCTCGTAGCCGTCGGAACGGATCGATGCGCGGTAGGTGCCCTGCGGCAGCTTCGCGATCTCCGCCACCGTGGCGCGCAGGCTGCTGTCGAAGATGAAGGCGGCGAGCTCGTCCACGCCCTCCATGCCGAACTCGTCCATCATCTCGACGAGGCGCCGCACGCCGGCGTCGTTGCAGGCGCAGAGGGAGTAGACGTCGCCCTCCAGCTCCGCCGGGGTGCGGGTGCCGGCGCGCAGGATGTCGAAGAAGGTCTCGTTCGCCACGCCCCGGTCGAAGCACTTCACGATGGGGATGTAGATCCCCTCCTCGAAGACCGAGCGCGCCTCCGGCCCCATGCCGCGCCCGCCGACATCGATGACATGCGCGGTGTTGGCGAAGAGGCCGACGATCTTCCCGCGGCGGAAGGCGGGCGTCACGACCGTCAGGTCGTGCAGGTGCCCGGTGCCCAGCCAGGGATCGTTGGTGATGTAGTGGTCGCCCTCCCGCATGGTTTCGACCGGGAATTTCGCGAGGAAATGCCCGACGCTCTCCATCATGGAGTTCACGTGCCCCGGCGTGCCGGTGACGGCCTGGGCCAGCATGCGGCCCTGCAGGTCGAAGATGCCGGCGGACAGGTCGCCCGCCTCCCGCACCGTGGTGCTGAAGGCGGTGCGGATCATGGTCTGCGCCTGCTCCTCCACCACGGCGATCAGGCGGTTCCACTGGATCTGCCGCTGGATCGCGGCGAGCGGGTTCGCCGCGACGTTCTGCATGTCGTCCATCACGCGACCTCCCGGTTCAGTTCCAGATAGCCCAGCCCGTCCATGGCGCAGCTCCAGCCCGGGCCGACCAGGGTGCTCGTTTCCGCCTCGGCGACGATGCAGGGGCCCTGCACCACCGCGCCGGGTGGGAAGCCGGCGCGGTCATAGACCTGCCAGTCCGCGACCTCGCCCGTCACCGTGTCGCGCACCCGCTGCGTCCGCACCGGCGCGGGGGCCGGCGCGGCCTCGGCCCGGGCGGCCGGGGCGGGCTTGTCCGTGAGGGTGGCGACGGTCAGCGCGAAGCTCAGGATCTCCACATCCGAGCCCGGCACCGGCCGGTCGTAGAAGCGGGCGTATTCGCTGTCATAGGCGGCGCGGATCGCGGCGATGTCCGCCTCCGCCAGAGCGCCTGCCGGGAGTTGCACGGCGATCTCGTGCCCCTGGCCGACATAGCGCATATAGGCGATGCGCTTCTCCTCGGTCGGGCGGCCGAAGGCGCCCGGGGCGACCATGGCGCTGGCCTCGCGCGACATCTCCTCCAGTAGCGCGTTCACCGCGGCGAGGTTGAAGGTGGCGAAGCGCTGGTAGAGCGAGCGCACCACCTCGTAGCCCACCGGCGCGCGCAGGAAGCCGATGGCCGAGCCGACGCCGGCGCCCGAGGGCACCAGCATCCGGCGGATGCCGATCTTTTCCGCGACGCGGTAGCCATGCACGGGCCCGCCGCCGCCGAAGGCGATCATGGCGCAGCCGTCGAAGCTCGTGCCCGCCTCGATGGCATGGACGCGGGCCGCGTTGGCCATGTTCTCGTCCACCATCTCGATCACGCCCAGCGCCGCCATTTCCGGGGAAAGGTTGAGCGGGCCCGCCACATGCGCCTCCAGCGCCGCCGCCGACTTCTGCGGATGCAGGGTCAGGTTGCCGCCCGCGAAGGTCGCGGGGTCGTAGCGGCCGAGCATCAGGTTGCTGTCCGTCACCGCCGGCCTCTCGCCGCCGCGCCCGTAGCAGGCCGGGCCCGGATCGGCGCCCGCGCTTTCCGGGCCGACCTGGATCAGGCCGAGGCTGTCGATGCCGGCGAGCGAGCCGCCGCCGGCGCCGATCTCCACCATCTCCAGCACGGGAATGCGCAGCGGCAGGCCGGAGCCCTTCTTGAAGCGGCCGACGCGCGCCACCTCGAAGCTGCGGCTGGCATGGGGCGCGTAGTCCTCGATCAGGCAGACCTTTGCCGTGGTGCCGCCCATGTCGAAGGAGAGCACCTTCGGCAGTCCGCGCTGCCGCGCCACATGGGCGGAGAAGATCGCCCCGCCTGCCGGGCCGGATTCCACCAGCCGGATCGGGAAGCGCGAGGCCGTCTCGAAGGTGGTGAGGCCGCCGCCCGAGAGCATCATGAAGAGCGGCGCGTCCAGCCCCATCTCCCGCAGGCCGACCTGAAGGCGGGCGAGATAGCGCGCCATCAGCGGCTGCACATAGGCATTGGCGACGGTGGTGGAGAAGCGCTCCCATTCCCGCATCTCCGGGCTGACCTCGGAGGAGAGCGAAATGGAGAGTTCCGGCCAGAGGTCGCGCACGACCGCGGCGGCGCGGCGCTCATGCTCCGGGTTGACGAAGCTGTGCAGGAAGCCGATCGCCAGCGCCTCGACGCCCTGTTCCCGCATCGCCGCGACCTGGGCGCGCACCGCATCCTCGTCGAGCGGCAGCAACACCTGGCCGCGATGGTCCAGCCGCTCCGGCACCGGCAGGCGCAGGCGGCGCGGCACCAGTGGCTCCGGCAGGGCGATGTTCAGGTCGTACTGGTCGTAGCGGCTCTCGTTGCCGAGGGCGAGCACGTCGCGGAAGCCCTCGGTGGTCAGCAGGGCGGTCCTGGCGCCCTTGCGCTCGATCACCGCATTGGTGGCGAGCGTCGTGCCATGCACCAGCAGCGACACATCCGACGCGGCGAGCCCGGCCTTCTCCAGCACCAGCGCCACGCCTTCCAGCAGCCCCTTCTCCGGCGCGGAGGGGGTGGTCAGGACCTTGGCCGTCCAGCGCTCCGTGCCGGCTTCCGTGACCCGCTCCACCGCGAGGTCGGTGAAGGTGCCGCCGATATCGGCAGCGAGACGGATATCGGCGCTCATCGGCCCGGGTCCATCGGGGAAAGGGGTTGCGGCGCAAAGAGGCGCTGCGGCATCGACATCACTCCACGGTTCAGGCCGCGCCCGGGGCAAGGGAAAAGGCGAACACAGTCAGCCCCGGCGCATGGATCGGCTCCGGTCCAGCAAGGAACATGCCGGGGGTCCGCCGATCCTGCTTCCCCGATCCTGCCCCCGGGTGGCGGGCGCGAAAAGCCTCGCGCCACCGCCACCGGGCCACCGGCCCGCGATCCGGCCCCTGGGCTGGCGTCCATCCGGGCGGCAAGGCGTCCGTGGAATGCGGCACCGGACGGGCCGCCCCTCCTTCGGGGACCGGCGCCGCCCGGAACGTTCAGGCGATCGAGACCGCCTTGATGTTCACGAACTCCCGGATGCCGAAATGCGAGAGCTCGCGGCCATAGCCGCTCTCCTTGACGCCGCCGAAGGGCAGGCGTGGGTCGGAGACCACGGGCTGGTTGACGAAGGCCGCGCCGCATTCCAGCGCCTCCGCCGCGATGCGCTCGCCGCGCGCCAGGTCCCGGGTGAAGACGCCGCCGCCCAGGCCGAAGGCGGAGGCATTGGCCACGGCGATGGCCTCCGCCTCGTCCCGTACCCCGATCACCGAGGCGACGGGGCCGAAGATCTCCTCGTCATGCGCCGGCATGCCCGGCCTGAGGTCGGTGAGGACCGTGGCGGGGTAGAAGGCGCCCTCCCCCTCCGGCACCTCCCCGCCCAGCAGCAGCCGCGCGCCCTGCTCGACGCTCTGCCGCACCTGCCCGTGCAGATCGTCGCGCAGGTCCCGCCGCGCGATGGGGCCGTATTCGGTGTCCCTGTCGAAGGGGTCGCCGAAGCGGCCGGCCTTCATCGCCGCCACCAGCAGCGCCTCGAAACGCTCGCGCACCGGCTCCACGACGATGAAGCGCTTGGCGGCGATGCAGCTCTGGCCGGAATTGATCAGCCGCCCCTTGGCGCAGGCCGTGGCCGCCGCCTCCAGGTCGGCATCCTCCAGGATCAGGTAGGCGTCGCTGCCGCCCAGCTCCAGCACCGTCTTCTTCAGCACCGAGCCCGCCTTGGCGGCGACCTTGCGCCCGGCGGGGCCGCTGCCGGTCAGCGTCACGGCGCGCACCAGCGGGTTCTCGATCACCGCATCCACCGCGTCGCTGCCGATCAGCAGGGTGCGGAACAGGTCGCGCGGGAAGCCCGCATCGCGGAAGACCTCCTCGATCGCCAGGGCGCAGCCGGGCACGTTGGAGGCATGTTTCAGCACCCCGGCATTGCCCGCCATCAGCCCCGGCGCGGCGAAGCGGAAGACCTGCCAGAAGGGATAGTTCCAGGGCATCACAGCCAGCACGACGCCGAGCGGGTTGAAGGCGACGAAGCTCCTGCGGGATTCCGTGGGCGCGTCCTCGCGGCTGAGGAAGCGTTCCGCGTTCTCCGCATAGAAGTCGCAGGCCGTGGCGCATTTGCGGGCCTCGGCCTCGCCCGCCGCCACCGGCTTGCCCATTTCCATGGCCATCAGGCGGCCGAACTCCGTGGCCCGGTCGCGCAGGACGGCACCCGCCCGCCGCATCGGCGCCGCACGCTCCGCGAAGGACGTCCGGCGCCAGCCGAGGAAGGCCCGCTGCGCCGCCTCCACGGCCTCCGCCGCCTGGGCGGGGGTCAGGGCCTCGTATTCCTTGACGGTCCGGCCATTCACCGGATTCACCGACGCGATCGCCATGCTGGGAGCCTCCTCTGTGCTCGGACGGAGCCGGACAGGATGCCGCGGCGTGGTCCCCGGCAGCGGGGAACGGCACCGCCCGGAGGCTTATCTAGGCGGGCGGCGCGGCGGATCGGCTTGGGTGACGGGCTCGTGATGCGGGTGGCGCGGGCCCGGCATTCCCAGCCCTCCCTCCCGGTCCTCGCCCGGCAAGGTCACACGTGCTGGCCGCCGTTGATGTGGATCTCCGCCCCGTTGATGTAGGAGGAGGCCTGGGAGCAGAGGAAGAGGATGGTCTCCGCCACCTCCCGCGCCTCACCCAGGCGCCGCATCGGGATCTGCTCCTCGACGATCTTCTCCGTGCCGGGGGAGAGGATGCTGGTGCGGATCTCGCCCGGGGCGATGGCGTTCACGCGGATGCCATGGGCGCCGAACTCATGCGCCATCTCCCGCGTCAGGGCGTTCAGCGCCGCCTTGGAGCAGGCATAGGCGGGCCCCGCGAAGGGATGCACGCGCGAGCCGACGATGGAGGTGACGTTGACGATGTTGCCGCCCGCCGCGTGCAGCTCCTCGAACAGCCCGCGCGCCAGCAGGGCGATGGAGAAGAGGTTGACGTTGAAGACCGCGTTCCAGGCGGCATAGTCCGTTTGCAACACTCCCAGGCGCCCGCCATCGGACCCCTTGGGAGAGATGCCCGCGTTGTTCACCAGCGCATGCAGCCTGCCGTCCGGCAGGCGCTGCTTCACCAGGGCGATCAGCTCCCCTACCTGCACCGGATCGGAGAGATCGGCCTGGAGATGGCTTTCCCGTGCCTCGGGCCAGCGGCACTCCTCGGAGAAGGGCTGCCGCGACACGGTAAGGATGCGCCAGCCTTCCTCCTGGAAGCGCTTGACCGTGGCATGGCCGATGCCGCGGCTGGCGCCCGTCAGCAGCATGGTCTTGCGGGTGGTGGACATGCGGGGGACCCTCGGTGCGGCGCACCATCTTCTAGAACATTTCGGGCCCCTTGGCTCCTGCCGCGATGGCCCTGGCGACCCCGGCCCGCAGCTTTCGCCACAGCGGCGGGCGCCCGGCGGCGCCTAGCGCCGGGACGGAACGCGCCGGGCCGGGCGGTCACAGCCGATTCGCATACTGGTTTCCGGCCCCATGGTGGCCGGCGCGTTGCCTTGCCGCGAGTTCGGCGGAAACACCAGCGTTCCATAGAGCACGGCACCCTGGCCCGCCATGCTTTCGCAGCGTGCGCCCTCCTCCGTGGCGACAGCATAGGCCCCCTCGGCCGTCCGCCGGATCGTCACCGCGCAATGTTCCACCGGGTCGCGGGACCGCATGCCCGATTCGAAACGCCAGCTGGCATCCGGGCTCAAGGCCCCCGGAGAGGCGGCCGGCCTGGCGAGACCCTCCACGGAGAAGTTGCTGCCCCGACTGGTCCAGGAGGACAGGACGAAGTTCAGGCCGCCTCCCGCAGCGCGCCGGACGAGAAGCATGTCGGAGCTCTCTCCAGGGCCGAAATTGCAGTACTTCCCGTCACCCGCGACACCGGCGGGCGCGGCGGGCGCGGCGGGCGCCGGGCTTGCCTCCCTTGCCTCCGGGATCGCGGACAGCGTCGCGACCCGTTGCTCATAGGCGGTCCTGAGACAGGACTCCGTGCGGCAGCGGTTGCGCTCGGCCAGCCATTCGCGTTGTCCGGCCCGCAATTCCGGCACGCCGCCCCCGCCGGCGGCGCGGAAGGCGGCCGCCATCTCCTCGTCGAGGCTTGAGAGCCCGCTGTCGCGGCAGATCATCCGTTCCACGGCAGAGCCTGCCTTGGCACAGTCGAAACTGGCGGCCTTCGCCTTTGGGGATGGCAGGGCGGAAAGGACGAGGCACAGCAGCGGCAGCAGGAGGCGGAGGAACGCAGGGGCCATGATCGGATCTCCCGGAATGTGGTCCCGGTGCCGCCACGTGGCGGCACCGGGCCTGCCCGGAAGCTAGGGCATCCCGGCCGCTGATGCGGTGACCGAAAGCAGGCCGGGATTCCGTTCCGGCATCATATTTATGTTCCCGGCTCCTCCCCCCTCCGGCCCGGGTGGCCGGGCCAGGCTCAGAACAGGCTCTCGAAGCCGACCTTCGGGAAGGCGTCGAGATGCGTGCCCGGCGTGGCGTTCAGCACCTCCACCCCGTTCGCCGCGCCCCAGAGGCTGCAATAGCTGTAGCAGACCTCCGACCAGGCGGTACGCGGCGGCACGAAGATGCGGTTGCTGGTGTAGTTGTTGGTGAAGTGCGTCGGCCCCTGGGCGGTGTTACCTTCCCAGAAGTCGAAGCCGAGCCGCGTGCGCTTCACCAGCTCCTCCGGCGGGATATGCGCCGTCGGATTCGGGTCCTGCTCGTCCTGCCCGCGCCGGCGCACCTTGGCGATGGGGTAGGAATGGTCCACCCCCACCAGCACGACCGGGTTGCAGCCCATCATGACGGCAAGCTGGATCAGCACGATCGTCACGGTGAAGCTGTTGAACAGCATCGCCGGCGTTTCCCCGAACTGCGGGAAGCCCAGGATCTGCTCGCCGGCCAGGATCTCGCCCGGCATCGGCACCGGCACCTGGTTCGGCATGCGCAGGAAGCCGAGATACTCGAAGGGGATGAACTTGATGGAGTCCGCATCCATCCCCGCCTCGTACTCCTCGCGGTACATCTCGATCTGGAGCCGGTCCGAGATGGCCCAGTAGGGGAAGGCCAGTCCCCAGTCGGCATAGCCCATGAAGGAGCGGTTGGAGCCGAGGGCGATCTCCCCCTTCAGCCGCCCCATGTCGATCTGCCGCAGGCTGGGCCCGTTGCCGACCACGAAGGCGCGCTTGCCGGCATGGCGGTTGCGGAAGGTGTCCAGCAGCAGCGGCACCTCGATCCGCAGCTCCCGTGTCCGGCCCAGGAAGTGGAAGCGCCGGGCGCCGAGCGCGTGCATCACCCGCACCGCCGGATAGCGGTCGTTCCAGGCGGGCTGCTCCTCGCCGCTGAGGAAGACCATGGACATGCGCCTGTCTCTTGATCACATCTACGCACAGCTCCACCGTAAGGCGA